>NZ_JBJHAH010000005.1:0-172137 GCF_054050915.1 Modestobacter sp. SYSU DS0875
CCCCCCCCCCCCCCCCCCCCCCCCCCCCCCCCCCCCCCCCCCCCCCCCCCCCCCCCCCGCCCCCCCCCCCCCCCCCCCCCCCCCCCCCCCCCCCCCCCCCCCCGGGACCACCGTGGCCGTCGTGCTGATCGACCTCAACGGGTTCAAGGCCGTCAACGACCGATTCGGCCACGCCGGGGGCGACGCGGCGCTCGTCGGGGCGGCGACCCGGCTGCGCGGCGCCCTCCGCGCCGGCGACCTGCTGGGACGGCTCGGTGGGGACGAGTTCCTCACCGTGCTGGCCGGGCTCCCCCCGACGCACGGTGCCCCACCGACCACCGCGGAGGAGACCGTCCGGCGGGTGCAGGAACACCTGCACACCGCCCTCGGTGAACCACTCGAGCTCGCCGGTGCCACCCTCCGGCTCAGCGGCAGCTCCGGAGCCGCGCTCTTCCCCCGGGACGCCGACGACGCCGCGACGCTGATCGCCCGGGCGGACGCCGTCATGTACCTGGGCAAGCGGCGCACCGGCTGACCCGGTCCGGCCGGGACCGGATCGCCCCAGCGGGCGCGCGAGCGGAGGACCTGCAGCAGGGTGGTGGTGACCGGGCCACCAGGGCCCGCCACTGGCAGGAGGTAACCCGTGACCGAGACCGTCGCCGGGATCGAGCTCCCCGACTCCACCCTCGCCCGGGAGGCAACCACGCTGGTCCGCGACGCCACCGACGACCTGTTGTTCCACCACTCCCGCCGGGTCTTCCTCTTCGGCAGCCTGCAGGGGCGGCGGCTGGGCCTGACCGCCGACCCGGAGCTGCTCTACGTCGGAGCGATGTTCCACGACCTGGGCCTGACCGAGCGCCACCGACGCGACGACCAGCGGTTCGAGCTCGACGGCGCGGACGAGGCACGGGCGTTCCTGCGAGCCCACGGCGTGCCCGAGCCGCGGGTCCGGCTGGTGTGGGAGGCGATCGCGCTGCACACCACGCCCGAGGTGCCCTGGCGGCTGGAGCCGGAGGTCGCCCTGGTCACCGCCGGCGTGGAGACCGACGTCCTGGGGATCGGCTACCGCGACCTCTCCCCCGCCGACGTCGCCGCGGTGACCGCCGCCCACCCCCGTCCCGGGTTCAAGAAGGCGATCGTCGACGCCTTCGCCGACGGCTTCCGGCACCGCCCGGACACGACGTTCGGCACGGTGAACGGCGACGTCCTGGAGCACCGGGTGCCCGGCTACCGGCACGTGGACTTCGTGGAGGTCATTGAGAATTCGCCCTGGCCGGAGTGACCGGCACGCCGGAGGACGCCAGGAGCTGGTCGGACGGCGGGGCACTCGGGCGCCCGGGTCGTCGCCACGCAGCGGTCGACCGCGCCCGACGGCGACGCCGGTGCTGCGGACCGTTCGCCCGCACGACCGCTGACCGGCCGCACCGGGGGGCAGCGGAGCCCTCGGCCCGCGCCCCCGGCCGGACGGGTCAGCCGTTGTGCGGGGTGACCACGTCGAGGACCCAGGTCACCCCGAAGCGGTCGTGACCCTGCCGTAGAGCGGGGCGTAACCCGCCGGGCCCAGCGCCGCCCGCACGGTGCCGCCCTCGGCCAGCCCGTGCCAGTACCGGGTGACCTCCTCGGCGTCGTCGCTGCGCACCGAGACGTAGACGGCGTCGTACGGCCGGTTCGGCGGGACGTCGAACGCCATGACCGAGAAGCCGCCGGGCGACTGCACGCCGCCCCACCTCAGCTGGTCGGGCACGGCCCCGTCGGCGGCGTCCCGCTCGTCGCCGCCCTGGGCGAAGGTGAAGGCGACGACCTCCCCACCGAAGACGGCGGCGTAGTGCTCCAGTGCCTCGCGGGCCTGGCCGCGGAAGCTCAGGTGCGTGGTGGTGACGCTCATGTCGGGCTCCTCGCCTCTGGGTCCTGCCCACCGGCGGTGCGCACCGGCGGTGCGCACTCCACCCTGTGAAGAGGACAGGTTCGGTCCTCTACTCCGGGCATGATCGACAGCATGAACGGAACGTCGTCCCGGCTGCTGGCGCTGCTGCAGGCGCGCCGGGACTGGCCCGGCGCCGTGCTCGCCGAGCGGCTCGGGGTCACCCCGCGCACCGTGCGCCGCGACGTGGACCGGCTCCGGGAGCTCGGCTAGCCGGTGCAGGCGGTCAAGGGCCCCGACGGCGGGTACCGCCTCGCGGCCGGCGCGCAGCTGCCGCCGCTGCTGTTCGACGACGACCAGGCGGTCGCCCTCGCCGTCGCGCTGCGGGTCGCCGCGGCCAGCGGAGCGGGGATCACCGAGGCGACGGCGCGCGCCCTGGCCACCGTGCGCCAGGTGATGCTGGCCCGGCTGCGGCACCGGGTCGACGCCATCCAGGTCACGCCTGTTCCCGCCGACGACGGCCAGGTCGACCCGGCGTTGCTGGTGGCGCTCACCACCGCGATCCGTGCGCGCGAGGTGCTGCGCTTCGACCACGCCGGCGCCTCTTCCGGGGACGACCCGGCGCAGCTCCCGCCCCTGCGACGGGTGGAGCCGCACCACCTGGTCAACCGGGCCGGGCGGTGGTACCTCGTCGGCTGGGACCTCGACCGCGCCGACTGGCGGACCTTCCGCGTGGACCGGATCAGCCCGCGCACCCCACCGGTCCGCGCTTCACCCCCCGCGACCTCCCCGGTGGCGACGTCGCGGCCTTCGTCGACGCCCGGTTCAGGGGCTCGACCGGCGCCGCTGGGTGGCCCTGCACCGGCGTGGTCGAGTTGGAGCTGCCGGCCACGGAGGTGGCGCCGTTCGCGTTCGACGGGACGGTGGAGCCGCTCGGCCCCGGGCGCTGCCGGCTGACCCTGGGCGCCTGGTCCTGGGGCGGGCTGGCCGCGACGCTCGGCCGGTTCGACACCGGGGTCCGCGTCGTCGGCCCACCGCAGCTGCGCGACGCCTGCGCCACGCTCGCCGCCCGCTACGCCGCCGCGGCGGACGGCTGACCACGGGGCCGTGGCACCCCGTCAGCGGACGGCGAGGTCCTCGGCCAGTGCCCGCAGCGTCGCGGCAGGCAGCAGCGCGGCCCGCGCCATGCCCAGCAACCCCATGGTCGGCGGGACCGTGAGCAGCTCCGTCTGGGTGAGCTCGGGGGCGTGCCGCTCCACCAGCGCCCGCGCCCGGTCGTCCTGCAGCAGCCGGGGCAGCGGCTCGGTCAGCAGGTCGGCGGCGGGCAGGTCGGCCAGCGGCGGCAGCGGCTCGGCCGTGGCGGCAGCCCGGTCGGCCTGTGCCCGCACCAGCAGGTGCTCGGCCCCGATCTCGCCGTCGAACGGGATGCCCAGCCGCTGGAACTGGCTGGCCGGTGCGTCGTTCTCGTGCATCAGCCGGGCCAGCAGCCCCAGCATCCGGAGCTCGACGTCGTCGTCCTGCAGGGGGTGCTGCTGGCCGGGGTCCGCCGCCAGGTCGAACAGCAGCGTCCCGTGCAGCCAGGGGTTGTTCCGGGCCGGGCCGGCCGGGATGCGCATGGTCCGCAGGCCCTTGGTGAACGAGAACGGCCCGGCCGGCTCCCAGGTGGCGAGCTCCCCCACCCCGAACCGGCTGCGCATGTGGTTGGGCATCAGGGTGTGCTCGTCCAGCGGGGCGTTGGCGGCCTCGGCCGGCGCCCGCATGTAGACGTACCGGCCGTCGGTGACGTTGACGTGGCCCCCGTGCGCCCCGAAGAGCGCACCCTCGCGCGCCAGCCGTCCCTGGGGCGGCACCCCGTCCTCGCCCACCAGCTCCGCCAGGTCCCGGCCCTGCACGTCCGGGGTCGGCTCGAGGCCGAAGAAGCGGAGCAGCGTCGGCGCCAGGTCGATCGTCTGGGCCAGCGCCCCGCAGCGCGTGCCCCGCTCACCGGTGCGTGGGTCCCAGAGGAAGAAGGGCAGGCGGACCAGCTCGTTGAACCAGGGCATCGCCGACTTGGCCCACCAGCCCCGCTCGCCGAGCAGGAAGCCGTGATCGGTGTTGACGATCAGCATCGTGTCGGCCCACATGTCGTGCCCGTCCATGAAGTCCAGCAGCCGCCCGAGCGACGCGTCGCACATCGAGACCAGCGCCGCGTACTCGTACCGTGCGTGCTCGACCTGGTCGGCGGGCTCGGTCACCTTCTGGTAGCCGGGCCAGTCGAACTCCGGGCCGTCGTAGTCGTGCGCGTAGCGCTTCTTGTAGTCCTCGTGCGTGAAGAACGGCTCGTGCGGGTCGAACAGCTCCAGCTGCAGCAACCAGTTGTCCGCGTCGGCGTTGGTCTCCAGGAAGTGGATCCCGGCATCGACCGTGCGGGTCTGGTTGTGGTCGGCCTCGGTCGGCATGTAACTGCGGTTGATGACGTCCTGCCGACGCATCGCCTGGAAGAACGGCGGGCCGGGGTAGCTGACCACCGGGTCGGTGGGCCGGGGGACGACACCCTTCCACGGGTCGCCCTCCTGGCCGCGGAAGAACTCCCAGGTCGAGTAGCGGGTGTGGTAATCGCCGCCGCCGTCCTCGAAATAGTGCTGGTGGTCGGTGGCGAGGTGGGTGTGCACGCCGGCCTGCTTCAGCAGCTCCGGCATCGAGTCGTCGAACGGCTCGAGCGGCCCCCAGCTGCGGTGCAGGAAGTTGTACCGGCCGGTGTGCATCTCCCGGCGGGCCGGCATGCAGGGCATCGACCCGGCGTAGAAGCTGTCGAACGTCACCGTGCGCTCCGCCAGCCGGGCGAAGTTGGGGGCGTCGACGAACGTGTCGCCGTAGGGCGGCAGCATGTGCCGGTTCAGGCTGTCGAACATCAGGACGATGGCCCGCACGTGTGTCTCCTCGGTCGTCATCAGGTTCGGCGGGGGTCAAGAGTGGTCGAGCGGGAGCTCGGCACGGACGTCGCCCAGGCCGCGGGCGAGCACGAGCTGACCGGCCGCGGGCAGCAGTTCCCAGTCCCCCGTGGCAACGTCCCACCGGCGCCACATCCGCAGGTCGGTCGGCACCTCCACGGTCCGGCTCTCCCCCGGTTCCACGATCACCGCCTGCCAGCCGGCCAGCCGGACCGGTTGCTCGGGGTCGGCCGGCTGCAGGTAGACCTGCACCACCTCCCGGCTCCGCCGCAGACCGGTGTTGGTCACGGTGACCGCGACGCCGGGGCGCTCGGCGCCGGCCACCAGCCGCGCGTCCGAGTACTCCCAGTCCCCGTAGCCCAGGCCGTGCCCGAACCAGAACAGCGGCTCCGGCGCCCGGCCGGCGGCGTGCCCGCGGTGGCCCAGGAAGGCTCCCTCGGCGTAGACCAGCCGGCCGTCGACCGGCGTCACCGACCAGGCCGGGGCTGCGCCGTCCGCGACCGGCCAGGTGGAGACCAGCCGGCCGGCGGGCTCGCGGTCCCCCAGCAGCACCGCGGCGACCGCGTGGCCGGCCTCCTGCCCGGGCAGCCCGGCGACGAGCACGGCGTCCACCTCCTCGATCCACGGCATCAGCACGGGGGTCGCGGAATTGACCACGACCACGGTGCGCCGGGCCGCGGCAGCCACCGCCCGCACCAGGGCGTCCTGCTCTCCGGGCAGCGCGAGGGTCGACTTGTCGACCGACTCGGTCTCCTGTTCCTCGGTCACCCCGACGACGACCACGGCGACGTCGGCACCCCGGGCGACGTCGGCCGCCTCGCGGAGCACCACGTCGCGGTCGCGCGGCGCGGGGCCGGCGACCAGGCCGAACAGCCCGGCTCCCGCCATCCGCCCCGGTCGGCCCAGCCCGCTGGCCGTGCGCAGGTCGACGGTGGCCTCGACCAGCGCGCCGTCGGGCACCTCGGCCAGGACGGTGCCCGACGGCGGCCGGAGGATCGCTTCGCCGGCGTCCTCCGTCGACAGCCGGAGCTGAAAGCCCCCGACCGGGGTGCCGGCCACGGCGAACCGCCAGTTGCCGACCCCGAGGGCGCCGAGCTGCATCTCGCCACCATGCGGGACCACCGACCGGAAACGCGCCTCGGTCACCGGCGCCGGCAGGTCGTCGTCGACACCGATCATGCTGGTGGCCGTCCGTTCGTGCCGCTCCTCGATCACCTCGCCGTCGGCACCCAGCAGCAGCAGGTGCACGCCGGTCTCGCCGCTCATCGGGTCGAGCACCGTCCCGGCCCGCGCCGCCACTGCCCGGCTGCGCACCTCGACGCCGTCGAGGACGCGCACCGCGGACCCCAGCGACGAGGTGATCCCGTCGGCGATGCTCACCTGGTGTACCGCCCTCACCTGGGCTGATCCGCCGCCCATGCAGACGGTGTCGATCGCGTGCCGTCCGATGAGCGCCACCGTCGTCCCGCGCTCGAGGGGCAGGGTGGCCCGCTCGTTGCGGACCAGGGTCATGCCCTGGGCCGCCAGCCGGGTGAGCTGCTCGCGGCGCAGGTCGCTGTCCGGCCGGGGCAGCTCGGCGGCCACCGGCCGGGGCGCGCGCAGGGCTCCCACGCGCTCGGCCAGCAGCAACAGCCGGTGCAGGTGCTCGTCGACGACCCGCTCCGCCACCTCTCCCGCCGAGACCGCTGCCACCAGCGCATCACCCCACGGCCCGACCGGACCGGGCATGACCAGGTCCAGCCCGCCGTTGGCCGAGGGCGCGGTGCTCCGGGTGGCGAACCAGTCGGAGACGACCAGCCCGTCGTAGGCCCACTCCCCCTTGACGACGCCGTTCAGCAGCCCGTCGTGCTCGGTCGCGGACACCCCGTTCACCCGGTTGTAGGCAGCCATGACCGACCACGGCTGGGCGTCGGCAACGGCCATCTCGAACGGCAGCAGGTAGACCTCGCGCAGCGTGGCCTCGTCCACCACGCTGTCGACGGTGTGCCGGTCGGTCTCGGACTCGTTGGCGACGACGTGCTTCAGGCAGGCCCCGATGCCCTGCTCCTGCAGGCCACGCACGTAGGCGGTGGCCAGCCGGCCGGAGAGGTAGGGGTCCTCCGAGAACGCCTCGAAGAGGCGGCCGCCCAGCAGGCTCCGGTGCAGGTTGATCGTCGGGCCGAGCACCACGTGGACGTCCTGCGCCCGGGCCTCCTCGGCGAGCAGCCGCCCGGTCTCGTGCAGCACCTCGTCGCTCCACGCCGAGGCGAGCAGCGACGCGTTCGGGAACAGCGTCACCGCGGGGCCGCTGGTGAAGGTCAGCCCGCGTACCCCGGTCGGCCCGTCGGACAGATGGATCTCGGCGAGGCCGATGTCCTCCTCGGCGTGCAGGCCGTACATCGTGCTGCCGGTGAGCAGCCGCACCTTGGCCTTGAGATCGAGCCGGGCGATCAGGGGGTGCAGGTCGGGGCGGCTGGTCATCGGGGTGCTTCTCCCTGCGTTCGGAGCCTGGGTCACGGGATCGCTCAGTCGAGCTCGTCGTCGCGCTGGGCGAACATCCGCGCCATGCGGACCCGGCGTTCCGGCGTCCAGGACTGCTCCGAGGCGTGCCAGGAGACCGGGGTCGCGCCGACCGCGGTGGCCAGCTGCTGCTCGAGGTCGTCAGCCAGGTGCGCACGTCCGGTCGCGCGGAGGTGCTCGGCGTACATGACCGGGTCGTTGTAGTACGTCGGCCCCACCTGCAGCGTCGTCTGCATCGGGTCCGGCAGCGCGCCGGGCCGGCCAGCGTAGGTGTGCCACCACTCGGCCAGGTGGGTGCGCATCGCCCCCGCCAGCTCCGGCTGCTCCTCGACCAGGTTGCGGGTCAGGTGCGGGTCGGCGTTCACGTCGTAGAGCTGCTCCCAGTCCACCTTCATGCAGCCCGGGTGGTAGGTGCGGATGTACATGTGGTCGCGGGTGCGCACTGCACGCTGGTAGGTGTGCGCCCCCTGGCCGAGCACCAGGTACTCCCGCGAACCGATCTCCTCGCCCCGCACCGCGCCGGCGAAGGAGGTGCCCTGCCAGCCGGAGGGGATCGGGACGCCGAGCAGGTCGCACAGCGTGGGAGCCAGGTCGATGTTGTAGAGCAGGCTGTCGCAGTGCCGGGCCGACTCGGGCAGGTCGTCGGTGACGCCGGGCCAGTAGACGACCAGGGGCAGGCGCAGCACCGCCTCGTTGGCGTGGCCGTGCTCGCCGTAGGACCCGTTCTCGCCGAAGGACTCGCCGTGGTCGGCGCTGACGATGATCGCCGTCTCGTCGGCGATGCCGAGCTCGTCCAGCGTCGTCAGCAGCTCCCCGAACAGCTGGTCCCAGTACATGATCGTGCCGTCGAAGCCGTTGATCAGGTGCTCGAAGTCCGCCCGGGTGCGGATCTGGTCCGGTGCGTTGTGCGGCGTGGGCGACTTCTGCGGTACGACGCTGTAGTGCAGGTCGACCGCGCTGCGCGGGCCGTAGACCTCCTGGTGGCCGTCGATCGCGGCCTGGTCCGGCCACGCCGGCGGCGGGCCCGAGGCCGCGGCCTTCTCCGTCCAGCCGGGCTCGGTGAGGTAGGGGGTGTGCGGCTCCCAGTAGGTCAGGTGCAGGTACCAGTCGTCCTCGTCGGCGTGCCGGCGGATCCAGTCCAGCCCCACCCGGTTGATCGCGCTGCCGTCCTCGTCGTTGATCTCGTTGGTCGCCCGGATGGACTCCCGGAAGTTGCCGAGGAAGTGGTAGGCCCGGTGGCGCTCGGCGAACATCGAGACGGCCGCGGTGTACCAGCCGTGGTCACCCAGCCGCTGGCCCAGCAGCGGGCGCTCCGGGTGCGGGCGGTGGCCGGAGTCCAGCCGGTACCGGGCGGCCTCCCCGAAGTGCCCGATGACCCCGTTGCTGATCCCGAACTGGCCGCTGGTCAGCGCCGTACGCGAGGGCAGGCACGGGGAGTCCGAGCAGTAGTAGCGGTCGAAGGTGACCCCCCGGTCGGCCAGCGCCTGCAGGTTGGGCGTGGTGGGCCGGACGTAGCCGTAGGGGGTGGTGTGGTCGGCGCGCAGGGTGTCGACGTCGATGTAGATGATGCGCATGGGTCGCCTCCGGGGCGGTTCGGTTCGGGCGCTGGGGCTTCGGGCGATGCGCCGGCTCAGCCGGCGTCGCGGGCGCAGCGGAAGCCGGTGTTCCCGCCGGCGCTGCCGAGCTCGTTGCGGGTACGGGCGGCCACCCGGTAGCGGTTGCAGTAGCTGTCGTGGCAGAGGTAGGAACCGCCGCGCATGACCTTGCCGGGGCCGGCCGCCGGCCCGGCCGGGTCGCGGACCCGGCCGGTCGGGTGGTCGGTCCCCCACCAGTCGGCGCACCACTCCCACACGTTGCCGGCGGTGTTGAACAGCCCGAAGTCATTGGGCGGGAACGCGTGGACCGGGGCGGTGCCGGCGAAACCGTCCTCGGCGGTGTTCTTCACCGGGAAGCGGCCCTGCCAGATGTTGGCCCGGTGCTCCCCGCCCGGGGTGAGCTCGTCGCCCCAGGGGTAGCGCCGCTGATCCAGTCCGCCCCGCGCCGCGTACTCCCACTCCGCCTCGGTCGGCAGGCGCTTGCCCGCCCAGGTGGCGTAGGCGACCGCGTCGTCCCACGAGACGTGCACGACCGGGTGGTCGGCCCGCTCGTCCAGCGAGCTGCCCGGCCCCTCCGGCCGGCGCCAGTCGGCGCCGGTGACCGCAGCCCACCACGGCGTGACGTCCGGGCGCGGTGAGATCCGGCGCAGCTCGCCGGGCAGAAAGCCGGCGAACACGTACGACCACCCGAACCGCTCGGCCTCGGTCACGTACCCGGTCGCCTCGACGAACGCGGCGAACTCGTCGTTGCGGACGGCGTACCGGTCGATCAGGAACGGCGACAGCTCGACGGTGCGCACCGGCCCCTCCCCGTCGGAGGGGAAGCCGTCCGAGTCGTCGGTCCCCATCCGGAAGACCCCACCGGGGAGGTGCACCATCGCCTCGCCTCCCACCACGGTGCCGGCCGGGGCGACCCGGACCGGCGCACCCGGCGCCGGGCGGCCCGGGGGCGCGGAGTCCGCTCCCCGGGCCGGGCCGCAGCAGGACCCACTCACGCCTGCGCCCCAGCGCGGGACAGCTCCCCGGCGAAGTGGCAGGCGGCCAGCTGGCCGGTCTCGGTCTCGGCCAGCGGTGGGGCCTGCTCGATGCACACCGTGCGGTCCGGGTGCGTCAGCGGGCCGATCGGGCACCGGGTGCGGAACCGGCAGCCCGACGGCGGGTTCTTCGGGCTGGGCAGGTCCCCGCCCAGCACGATCCGCTCCCGGTTCTTCTCCGCGGTGTCCGGGATGGGCGAGGACGCCAGCAAGGCCGCGGTGTAAGGGTGCTGCGGGTTGTTGTAGACCGCCTCGGCGTCCCCGACCTCGACGAACGACCCCAGGTACATGACCACCACCCGGTCGGAGAGGTGGCGGACCACCGACAGGTCGTGGGCGATGAACAGGTAGCCCAGGTCGAACTCGTCGCGCAGCGACTCCAGCAGGTTGATGATCTGCGCCTGGATCGACACGTCCAGCGCCGACACCGGCTCGTCGAGGATGAGCAGTTTCGGCCGCGCCGCCAGCGCGCGGGCGATGCCGACCCGCTGCCGCTGGCCGCCGGAGAACGCATGCGGGTAGCGGTCCAGGTGCCGCTCGTGCAGCCCGACCCGCTCGACGAGGCTGCGAGCCTCGGCGTCCCGCTCGGCGGCGGGCACACCGCGCACCGCCAGCGCCTCCTCCAGCGACTGGCGGATCGTGCGCCGGGGGTTGAGCGAGGCATAGGGGTCCTGGAAGACGTACTGGACCGTCTCCCGCAGCGCTTGGGACCCGGCGCCCTCCTTGGACCCGACGACCTGCTCGCCGACCTGGATCGACCCGGAGGCGGCGGGGTTGATCCCCACGATGGTGCGGGCCAGCGTGGACTTCCCGCAGCCGGACTCACCGACCAGCCCCAGGGTCTCGCCGCTGGAGACCGTGAGGCTGACCCCGGCCACCGCGTAGACCGGCTCGTGCTTGCGGAACAGGCTGCGCTTGTCGCCGGCGACGTCGACCTTCAGGTCCTCGATCTGCAGCAGCGGTCGCGACTCGCTGTGCCGGGCGGCCCCGGCTGCCTCGTCCGCCCGCAGCGGCGGGATGTCCACCCCGCGCTGGGTGACGTGGCAGGCGGCCAGGTGCCGGTCCCCCTCCCGCGGCAGCAGCTCGGGCACCTGCTGGGAGCAGACGTCCTCGGCCAGCCGGCAGCGCGGCTGGAAAGGGCACCCCGGCGGCAGGTGTGCCGGGTCGGGCGGCGAGCCGGGGATCGCCGGCAGCCGGCGGCCGGCGGACTGCTCGTCGATGCGGGGCATCGCGGCGAGCAGGTCGGCGGTGTAGGGCAGCTGCGGGCGGCGGAAGATCGTCTCCACCGGCCCGCGCTCCATCACGCGGCCGCCGTACATGACCACGACGTCGTCGCACATCTCCGCGACCACGCCCATGTCGTGGGTGATCATGATGACTGCGATGCCGAGCTCGTCGCGCAGCTGCCCGAGCAGCCGCAGGATCTGCGCCTGGATGGTGACGTCCAGGGCGGTGGTCGGCTCGTCGGCGATCAGCAGCGAGGGCTTGCTGGCCAGCGCGACGGCGATGACCACGCGCTGGCGCATGCCGCCGGAGAATTGGTGCGGGTACTCGTCCAGCCGCCGGTCGACGTCGGGGATGCCGACCTGCCCCAGCAGCTCGCGGGCCCGGGCGCGGGCCTGCTTCTTGTCCGCGCCGTGCACGATGAGCGCCTCGGCGATCTGGTCCCCGACCGTCATCACCGGGTTCAGCGCCGACTGCGGGTCCTGGAAGACCATCGCGATCTCCTCACCGCGCAGCTCCCGCATCCCCTTCTCGTCCAGGGCCAGCAGGTCGGTGCCGCGGTAGCGCACCTCACCGGCGGTGATCTCCCCCGGCGAACGCACCATCCGGAGGATCGACCGGGCGGTCACCGACTTCCCGGAGCCGGACTCCCCGACGATGCCGAGCACCTGACCGGGCCGCACCGAGAAGCTCACGTCGTTGACCGCCCGCACCACCCCTTCGGCGGTGCGGAACTCCGTGCGCAGACCGCGCACGTCCAGCAGGACATCGGTGTCCGGGGACCCGGCGGTGGTGGAACCCACCGCGGTGGCACCCGAGTGCTTGGAGGACAGGGTCATCGCCGGTTCGCCACCTGGTTGAGAGCATCGGACAGCAGGGTGAAGGCCAGCGCGAGCAGCAGCAGCATGATGCCCGGGCCGACGACGTAGGTCGGCAGCGTCTGCACGTACCGGGCACCGACGTTGAGCATCGCGCCCAGCGATGGGTTCGGTGGGTTGATGCCCAGGCCGACGATGCTGAGGCCGGCCTCGATGAAGATCGCGACCACCATGAACACCGACGCCTGGACCAGCAGCGGGTCGACCACGTTGGGCAGGATGTGCCGGGTCATCACGGTGGAGCGCTTGACGCCGAGCACGCGGGCCGCCATCACGTACTCCCGCTGCTCCTCGCTCAGCAGACCCGCGCGCGCCATCCGGCCGAAGCCCGGCAGCCCGGCGACGACGATGGCGAGGAACAGCGCCAGCCAGCCGGTGCCGATGACCAGCACGATCATGATCCCCAGGATCAGTCCCGGGAAGCCGAGGATGATGTCCAGCACCCGCTGGGTCACCGACCCCAGCGTCTTGGACAGGTAGCCGGACAGACCCAGGGCGGTGCCGATCACCATGCTCACCGGCACCGAGGTCAGGATCAGCGAGAGGTCCGTCCGCAGCCCGTAGACGGTCCGGGTGAGGATGTCCCGGCCGAACTCGTCGGTGCCCAGCCAGTGGGCGCCCGACGGACCGGCCAACGCGCCCCGGCCCTGCTGGTCGTACCCGCCCGGGAAGATCACCGGGGCCAGCACCGCCACCCCCACCAGCAGCAGGAGCAGGACGGCGGCGGCGATCCCCTTCGGCGTGCGTAGCGCGCTGGCGTACCGCGACCACGCGCCACCACCGGTGCGGCGCCGCCGGCGCCCGACGGGCGTGGCCGGGACGGGACCCGATCCGGGGTCCCCGGGGCCGTTGCTCGACGTGTCGATTGCCTTGGTCATGTGTCGATCAGCCCAATCGGACTCGGGGGTCGAGGGCGGCCAGCACGATCTCGGTGAGCAGCTGACCGGCGACGGCGATGAAGACGGCGAAGACGATGAGCACCTGCACGACCGTGTAGTCGGCGCTCTGCGCCCCGGAGACCGCCAGCTGACCCAGGCCGTTGCGGGCGAAGATCGCCTCGATCACCACCGCGCCAGCGAGCAGGTCACCGAATCGGATGCCGATCGCCACCACCGCGGGGCCGAGGCTGTTGCGCAGCACGTGCCGCAGGCTGATCCGCCGCGGCGGCACCCCCTTGCTCACGGCGAGGTCGATGAACTCCTCCTGGCGGATCGCCAGCATCCGCGTCTGGACCAGCCGGGCCACGCCCGCCGACATCGGCAGCGCCAGGGCCAGCGCCGGGAGCAGCAGGTACTGGATCCCGATTTCCGGGTCCTCCAGCACCGAGACCTCACCGCTGGTGGGCAGCACCCGGAAGGCCACCCCGAACAGCAGGATGAAGAGCAGGCCCACCAGGAACGGCGGCGCGGCGAGGAGGCCGGTGTTGGTGCCCTCGATCAGCACCCGGGCCCAGCGGGCGCGGGCCGAACCGGCCAGCACACCGAGGCCGATGCCGAAGACGATGAGGAACAGGCCCGCCAGCAGCGCCAGCTCCAGCGTGCTGACCAACCGGTCACCGATCAGCTCGGCGACCGGGCGGTTGTAGCGGAGGGACTCGCCGAGGTCGCCGGTGAGCACCCCGCCGATCCAGTTGAAGTACTGGCTGATCAGCGGGCGGTCCAGGCCCAGCTCCGTCCGGATCGCCGCGATCGTCGCCGCCGACGCGTCGGGGCCGGCGACGACGGCGGCCGGGTCGCCGGGCACCAGGCGGGGCAGCAGGAAGGCGATCACGCTGGTCGCGAAGAGCACCAGCACGACCGAGGGGATCCGCCGGATCAGGTAGCGGCCCATGTCAGCCGACCCGACCCGGGTCGCGGGACGGGCGGACGGCGGCCAGCACGTCCCAGCGGCTCCTCGGGGCCGACCGGATCCGTCCGCCACCCGGCCGGGTGGCGGTTGCGGGCTTGCTCACGAGTGCACTCCTCATCGGGAAGGGATGACGTCCGGGCCGCGGCGCGGCAAATCCGGGCCGGGTGCGCGGTGCCGGCGGTCACCAGCACCGCGCCCCCGGCCAGGACGATCGCTCACTCGGTGAAGCAGGTCCGCGTCGGGAGCCAGCCACCGATCGGGACGTCCACGCCCTGCACGTCGGCGGCCTGCACGGCGACACCCGGCGAGGACACCATCGGGTGCAGGAACGCCTGGTCGTTCATGTACTCGGTCAGCTCCGCGACCGCCGCCACGCTCTCGTCCTCGCTGCTGGCCTGGATGACCGCCTGCGCCAGCTCCTCGTACTCCGGGGGGCTGAACTGCCGGTGCGCGCCCTCGAGCCGGAGGTCGGCGTTGGTCTGCAGCAGGAAGGCCGGCGAGCCGTTGATGCCGCGCAGCGACAGGTAGGTGCCGCCCGCTCCGCTGGACAGCCGCTGCTGGTAGTCCGGCGGCGCCAGCGCGTTCAGCGTCGGCCGGAGCCCCACCTCGGTGAGGTTGTTGGCGATGATCTCGTACTCGGCGGCGATCGTCGGGATGTTGATGGTGGTGATCGGCACCTCCATCCCGGCGGCGCCGGCCCCCTCGATCAGCTCCCGCGCCCGGTCGGGGTCGTACTCGTAGGCATTGGCCAGGTCCTCCGGGTAGGTCGCCGACCCCGGAGCCCAGTACAGGCCATCGGTCGTGCCCAGGCCGCCGAAGACCTGCTCGTTGATCCGCTCCCGGTCGATCGCGTACCCGATGGCCTGCCGGACGGTCTGGTCCTCGATGCCGTCGAGGACGATCGGGTACGCGCCGAAGACCGTGTCGAAGAGCTCGAACTGGTCGCTGCCCTCGGTGATCGAGAGGGCGTCCTGCACGGTGAGCCCGTAGGAGATCTGCGTGCGGCCGGAGCGCGCAGCCGAGACCTGGGCGGTCGAGTCGGGGATCACGGTGATCTCGATCTGGTCCAGGTAGGGACCGTCCTCGGCCCAGTAGTCGGCGAAGGGCGTCAGCGTCATGCCGGCGCCGGGCGTGTAGGTGTCGACCTGGTACGGGCCGGTACCGATGATCGAGGAGCCGTCGGCGAGACCGGTGTAGGTCTCGGAGTCGACGATGGGCGTCAGGGCCAGGGTGCTGGCCAGCGTGTCGTTCAGCGGGGTGGTCGAGGTGATGGTGACCTCGTGCTCGCCGGTGGCCTCCACCGTCCAGTTGGCCAGGACGGACTTGACGTCGGAGACGGTCGCCGGCTCCTGCGCGGTCTGGAGGGTGAAGACGACGTCGTCGGCGGTGAACGCACGGCCGCTGTGGAAGGTGACGTCCTCGCGCAGCTGGAGGACCGCGGACAGGCCGTCGTCGGCGATGTCCCACTCGGTCGCCAGCGCCGGCTCCGGGTCGTCCAGGGCGCTGGTCCGCACGTTGATCAGCGGCTCGAAGACACCGCGCGCCCACAGCAGGTTGGTGGCGGCCTGGGTGAGCACCCGGCTGGTCTCGGGAGCCGAGCTGGCGGCGGCCACGAGCGTGCCGCCCTGCTGGCAGGTCCCCTCGTCGCCACTGGCGGCCGCGTCGTCGGACTCCTGGACCGCCGACTGGCACCCGGCGACCAGCAGCGACGTCAGCGCTACGGCGGCGACTCCCGCCCGGCGACGGCGGGGGGTGGTGGACTTCCGCATGGACAGACTCCTCGGTGAGTTCTGAACCGGTGATCGCCGCGGGGCGACCGGCTGGGCGGGACGGGCGTGAGCCCGGCCGTGATGTGGACCACGTGATGCGGACAACTTACCGAGCGCTCGGTAAGGGGCAAGGGTTATCTCGTCGGAAGTCCCGTTGTCACCGAACCGTTATGCGCTGGCGGACTCCGGCACCGGTACGGCGACGTCGTCGCTGGGCGCGTGCCCGAGCCGCCAAGCGCGCACCCAGACGCGATCGGCAGCCGGCAGCTCCACCGGGCCGCTGTAGAGCCGCCAGCGCCGCCCGTCCTGCTCCGGCGACCCGATGGCGGCCGCGAGGAAGGCAGCCGGGGCCACCTCCCCGGCCGGGTCGGTGGTCCAGCCGATGGACGCGCCATCCGTGGCACAGGTGGCGACCAGTCGACCGTCCTCGATCACCACCTGGGGGGGCCTCGGTCGGGCGCAGCCGCCCACCCGGGCGCCACTGCTCGATCAGCTCGTCCTCGGGCACCTGACCGAGGTCGCCGTACTCCTCGATCCAGCCGTCCAGGGCACCCCGCAATCGGTCGAGCACCTCGGCGTGCTCCGGGGAGCCGGCCAGGTCGACCGTCTCGTGCGGGTCCTCCTGCAGGTCGTACAGCTCCTCGGCCGGCTTGCTGGCCGCCACCACCGAACGCTGCAGCGGGGTGAGCACATCCCGCACCTGCCCGGTGGCGAGCTGGTTGCCCTCCAGCGAGTGCAGCCGCCGCAGCTCCGCCCAGGTGGCGAGGTGGTCGGGGTACTCGCAGTGCTGCATGCCGGAGCGGTCGGGGTGCAGGTTGCGGATGTACCGGTAGCGGGCGTCGCGCACGGTACGACAGGTGTCCTCCTGCACATCCATCCGGTCGCGCCCGCCGAAGGCGTGCTCGTTCTGCACCAGGAACTCGCCGGTCCGGTCCAGGAACGGCTTGGCCTGCATGTGCTCCGGAATCGGGATGCCGCAGACCTCGAGCATGGTCGGCGCCAGGTCCATCAGCTGGATGAGCTCGGTGCGCCGCTGCCCGGGGGCGAGGACGCCCGGCCAGCGCACGATCAGCGGCTCCCGCAGCCCGCTCTCGTACGACCACCGCTTGCCGCGGGGCATGCCCAGCCCGTGCTCGCTCCAGAACACCACCACGGTGTTCTCCGCGAGGCCGTCCTCCTCCAGCTGGTCGAGGAACTCCCCCGCCCAGTGGTCCATCTCGGTGATCAGGTCGGCGTAGCGGGCCCAGGCCTGCCGGAACACCGGGGTGTCCGGGTGGTAGGGCGGCAGCGGAGCCGCGGCAGGGTCGTGCCGGTCCTCGGGCCGCACCCGGCTGGTGCGCGCCGCGAACGCATCGTCGTCCAGGTAGATCTGCGACTCGTGGGTGATCATGCCCTGGAAGGTGGCGAAGAACGGGGTGTCGTCGGTCGGCCGGTTCCGCCAGTGCGCCGTCGTGCTGCAGTCGTCGAACGCCGTGCCCGGGGTCTGCACCTGGAAGTCGGTGAACCAGTTGTTCGTCGTGTAGTAGCCGGCCGCCCGGAAGTACTCGGTGAACAGCTTCACCTCCGACGGGGGCACGGCCTTGGTGCGCATGTGCATGGTCCCGATCGACGTCGGGTGGCACCCGGTGTAGATCGCCGATCGGGACGGCGCGCACACCGGCGCGCTGGCGAAGGCGTTGTCGTAGACGACCCCCTCGGCGGCCAGCTGGTCCAGCCGTGGCGTGACCGCGTACTCGGCCCCCGGGTACACCCCCGCGTAGCAGCCCAGGTGCGGGTTGATGTCGTGGGTGCTGATCCAGAGCACGTTCGGTCGCCGCACTGCGATCGCCTCTTCCTGTCGGGTGACTCTCCGCACGCCGGTCGGTCCCCGAACGTGACGCAGATAACTTACCGAGCAGTCGGTAAGGCGTCGAGACCGGCGTGCCGCCGGATCAGCGACCGACGACGAAGGCGAACGAGAGGAGGCCGATCAGCAGGCCGGAGCAGGCGAGCGCCGCGATCGGCACCCCGGCCTGGCGGACCCCGGTGAGATCACCCCGGACGGTCAGCGACCGGTGCACCACGCGGTACCGGCGGCGCGCCGCCAGGGCGACGAGCGCCGCCTGACCCAGTCCCACCGCGGCAGCCACCAGCGCGAGGGCGCCGAGCACCGGCACGGCCAGCCGGCCGGCACCCACAGCGCCGACCGCCACGGCCAGTGCGGTGCGCCGCCAGGCCAGCGCGGTGCGCTCGGCCTGGAGGCCGGCGTCGAACACCCGCCCCGGGGACCGGGTCACCGCAGGAAGAGCCCGATCAGCACGAGCAGCCCCGCCACGGTGACCCCGACGGCGGTCAGCAGGCCCAGCCGGGGCGACGGCAGCGGCCGGGACTGCCGCATCGCCCGCTCGGTCGCCACCCAGCCGAACCACGCCTGCACGGGCGCCAGCAGACCGAGCACGATGAAGACCAGCGCGCTCGCCAGCCGGACGCTCTCCTCGATCGGGAGGTCGAGCGCCTCCAGCGCCACCCCGGCGGCCAGCAGTGCCAGGGAGGTCCGCATCCAGGCGAGGAAGGTGCGCTCGTTGGCCAGGCTGAACCGGGGGTCCGGCTCCTCACCCGTTCCGTAGACCCGCTTGGGGAACCGGCGGTCCCGCTCCCGGACGGGCGCCGGGCCGTCAGGCATCCGACCGGACGTCGCCCTGGCGGGCCGCCACCCGCGCCGCCGCGGTCAGCCGCTCCAGCCGCCGCCGCAGCAGGACGCACATGTCGACCGGCGGCCGCATCAGCCACTGCAGCTGCAACCCGTCCATCAGGGCGATCAGCTCGGATGAGAGGTCCTCCGGGACGAGCGCGGGGTCGATCCGGCCCTTCTGCTGGTCCAACTCGATCCGGGCGGCGAGCACCTGCCGGATGCGCTGGTACCTGCGCTGGAAGAACTCGTGCGCGGGGTGGGCGGGGTCGAGGCTCTCCGCTGCGGTCACCGTGTAGAGCTGGACCAGCTCGGGCCGCTCCGCGTTCTTCTCGCACAGCGCCGTCAGCCAGTCCACGACGCTGGGGTCGGTCTCCTTGAAGACCTCCTCCAGGTAGCGGGTGTCCTCGTCGTCGCGCTCCTCGAGCACGGCCAGGATCAGCGCCTGCTTGTTCGGGTAGTGGTGCAGCAGCCCGGGCTGGGACACCCCAACCCGGGTCGCGACGTCGGCCAGGCTGGTGCCGTGGAACCCGGTCTCGGCGAAGGCCTGGGCTGCCGCGGCCAGGATCTGCTGCCGGCGCTGCGTCCGCGGCAGGCGCAGCCCCTCGATGCGTTCAGCCACCACTGCAGGAACCCCTTGCCGCCGACGGAACACGTGTGTGGGCGCTGAGCCCCCGTGATGGAGATCATGCCATGTGAACGGTCCCTTACCGACTGGTTGGTAGGCGGATCCGCCACGGCGGGTGACCCGTCCGCCGAGCGCTCCCACCGTCGACACATACCTACCGAGCAGTAGGTAAGTAGGACTACGGTGGGCCAGGTCACTTGCTCGACTCCTCGTCGTCCGCGTCGCTGCCCGCGCGACCGCCCCGATCGAAACGGATCCCATGACGAACACGCCGGTACGTCCCGACACGCGCGTCACCGAGGCCCTCGCGGCGCTCACCCTCGAGGAGAAGGTGCAGCTGCTCACCGGCCGCGACTTCTGGACCACCTGGCCGGTCGAGCGGATCGGCCTGCGCCGCATCCTGGTCTCCGACGGCCCCTCCGGCGTCCGCGGCGAGCTCTGGGACGAGCGCGACCCCTCGCTCAACCTGCCCTCGGCCACCGCGCTCGCCGCCTCCTGGGATGCGGACGTCGCCCGCCGCTACGGCGCCGCCGCCGCGGTCGAGGCCCGGCGCAAGGGTGTCGACGTCGTCCTCGGCCCCACGATCAACCTGCACCGCTCCCCCCTCGGCGGCCGGCACTTCGAGGCCTTCAGCGAGGACCCGGTGCTCACCGGCGAGCTCGCCGCCGCCTACGTCACCGGCGTGCAGGACAACGGCGTCGGCGCGACCCCGAAGCACTACGTCGCCAACGACTTCGAGACCGAGCGCTTCACCGCCGACGTCCGGGCCGACGAGCGCACCCTGCGCGAGGTCTACCTGCTGGCCTTCGAGAAGGCCGTCACCGAGGCCCGCGCATGGGTGGTGATGAGCGCCTACAACTCGGTCAACGGCGCCACGGTCACCGAGAACGAGCTGCTGGAGACCCCGCTGAACAGCGAGTGGGGTTTCGACGGCGTCGTCATCAGCGACTGGACGGCGGTCCGCAGCCTCGAGTCCGCGAAGGGGTCGCAGGACCTCGTGATGCCCGGACCGGACGGCCCGTGGGGCGACGCACTGGTCACCGCGGTGCGCAACGGCGAGATCGCCGAGGCCGTCGTCGACCGCAAGGTGCTGCGCCTGCTCACCCTGGCCCAGCGGGTCGGGGCGCTGGGCGACTCGCCCCCGGCGGAGCCGGTCTGGGTGGAGGACGGCATCGCGTTCGCCCGCGAGGCAGCCGCCGAGGGCACCGTGCTGCTGGAGAACCGCGGCGTCGACGGCCGCCCGGAGCTCCCCTGGGATCCCGCCGCCCTGCGTTCGGTCGCGGTCATCGGCAACAACGCGGCGGCCGCCCGCACCCAGGGTGGCGGCAGTGCCACCGTCGTCCCCGAGTCCACCGTCTCCCCGCTGGACGGCCTCCGCGCCGCCCTGCCGGACGTCGAGGTCGGCTACTCCGTCGGCGCGGTCGTGCAGAGCGGGGTCGTCGAGCTGCCGTTGCCCCAGCTGACCAACCCGGTCACCGGGACGCCGGGGCTCCGCGCCCGGTTCCTGGGCGCCGACGGCACCGAGCTGTTCGGCGAGGACCGCCGGGCGAGCGACCTGGTGTACTTCGGCGGCGACGCCCCCATCGGGCCGGCCGCCGCCTACGAGCTGAGCACCCGGTGGACCCCGGCCGAGTCCGGCGCGGTGCGGCTCGGCTTCGCCCTGGTGGGCCGGGCGCAGCTGTACGTCGACGGCGAGCTGCTGATCGACGAGACCCTCACCCCGGTCGGCACCGACCTCGGCGCGGCCTTTCTGAGCCCGCCGACCGCATCCGCCGAGGTGCACCTGACCGCCGGCACCCCGCTGGACGTCCGGCTGGTCCTCAACCTCGGCGACCGCGTCGGCTTCAACGCCCGCGCCCTGTCGCTGCGGCTGGGCACCGAACCCGCCGACGCCGACCCCGAATCCCTGATCGCCGAGGCGGCGCAGGCCGCGGCCGCCGCCGACGTGGCACTGGTGGTGGTCGGCACCAACTCCGTCGTGGAGTCCGAGGGCTACGACCGGGAGTCGCTGGCCCTGCCCGGACGGCAGGACGACCTGGTCCGCGCCGTCGTCGCGGCCAACCCGCGCACCGTCGTGCTGGTCAACGCCGGGGCGCCGGTGCTCATGCCCTGGCGCGAGGAGGTCGCCGGCCTGCTGATCGGCTGGTTCGGCGGGCAGGAGTTCGGCAACGCGGTCGCCGACGTCCTGCTCGGGGTCACCGAGCCGGGCGGCCGGCTGCCCACCACCTGGCCCGCGGCCGAGGCCGACGTGCCGGTGCTCGACTGCACGCCCGTCGACGGCGTCGTCGAGTACGCCGAGGGCATCCACATCGGCTACCGGGCCTGGCTCCGGTCCGGCACGGAGCCGGCGTACTGGTTCGGCAGCGGACGGGGCTACACCGCCATGGAACTGACCGGCGTCGACTGCCCCGCCGAGGTCCGGGCGGGCGAGATCGTCACGGTGACCGTCGAGGTCACCAACCGCGGAGAACGCGAGGGCAAGGAGGTCGTGCAGGTCTACGCCGAGCGGCCGGACTCCGCCGTCGACCGTCCGGTGCGGTGGCTGGTGGGCTCGGCCGCCGTCCGCGTCCCCGCCGGGCGGACCGCCCGGGTCGACGTCGCCGCGGACACCCGATACCTGGCGTACTGGGCCGACGGCTGGGAGCACGAGCCCGGGGCCTACCGACTGCGGATCGGCACCTCGGTCGTGACCCTGCCGGAGGAGCGGACGCTGCGGCTGCTGGCCTGGGCAGCGGGCACGACCTGACGGCGCCGGACTGCCCCGTCAGGTCGTGCCCGACGTCCTGCCCGACGCCTTCGCCAGGTGCAGCCAGGTGTCGACGACGGTGTCCGGGTTCAGCGACATCGACTCGATCCCCTGCGCCACCAGCCACTCGGCCAGGTCGGGGTGGTCGCTGGGGCCCTGACCGCAGATGCCGACGTACTTCCCGCGCTCCAGGCACGCCCGGATCGCCATCTGCAGCGCGGCCAGCACCGCCGGGTCGCGCTCGTCGAAGCCGCCGGCGACCAGGCCGGAGTCGCGGTCCAGCCCCAGCACCAGCTGGGTCATGTCGTTGGAGCCGATGGAGAAGCCGTCGACGTGCTCCAGGAACTCGCCGGCCAGCAGGGCGTTGGACGGCAGCTCGCACATCATCACCACCGACAGGTCGTTCTCCCCGCGGCGTAGACCGTGCTCGGCGAGCATGCGCACGACGCCCTCGATCTCGGCCACGGTCCGGACGAACGGGATCATGATCTTGACGTTGGTCAGCCCCATCTCGTCCCGGACGTACCGCAGCGCCGCGCACTCCATGGCGAAGCAGTCGGCGAAGTCGGCCGACAGGTACCGCGAGGCACCGCGGTACCCGATCATCGGGTTCTCCTCGTGCGGCTCGTAGCGCTCCCCGCCGAGGAGGTTGGCGTACTCGTTGGACTTGAAGTCGCTCATCCGCACGATGACCGGCTCGGGGGCGAACGCCGCGGCGATCATCGACACGCCCTCGGCGACCCGCTGCACGAAGAAGTCCCGCGCCGAGGGGTAGGCGGCGATCCGCTCGGTGATCTGCGCCCGCAGCGGGGCGTCGAGGGTCTCCAGCTCCAGCAGCGCGCGGGGGTGGATGCCGATCTGCCGGTTGATGATGAACTCCAGCCGGGCCAGGCCGACGCCGGCGTGCGGCAGCCGGGAGAAGGCGAAGGCCTGCTCCGGCGTCCCGACGTTCATCATGATCTTGGTGGGGATCTCCGGCATGGCGGCCAGCTCGGTCTCGGCGACCTCGAAGCCCACCTCCCCGGCGTAGACCAGGCCGGTGTCGCCCTCGGCGCAGGAGACGGTGACCGGGTCGCCGTCCCGCAGCGCCCGGGTGGCGGTCCCGGTGCCGACGACGGCGGGGATGCCGAGCTCGCGGGCGATGATCGCCGCGTGGCAGGTCCGACCGCCCCGGTTGGTCACGATCGCCGAGGCCCGCTTCATGATCGGCTCCCAGTCGGGGTCGGTCATGTCGGCGACCAGGACGTCGCCGGCGGTGAACTGGTCCATGTCGTCGATGTCGTCGAGCACCCGGACGGCGCCGACCCCGATCCTCTGCCCGATCGCCCGGCCCTCGACCAGGACGTCCCCGGTGCCGGTGAGCCGGTAGCGCTCGGAGGTGTTCCCCGAGCGGGACTGCACGGTCTCCGGCCGGGCCTGCAGGATCATCAGCCGGCCGGTGCGGCCGTCCTTCCCCCACTCGATGTCCATCGGCCGGCCGTAGTGCTCCTCGATCCGCAGCGCCTGGCGGGCCAGCTCGGTCACCTCGTCGTCGGTGAGCGACAGCAGCCGCCGGTCGGCGGGGGCGACGTCGACGAACGCCGTCGTCCGGCCGACCTCGGCGTGCTCGGTGTAGACCATCTTGGTGGCCTTCTCCCCCACGCCCCGCTTGAGGACCGCCGGCCGCCCGGCCCGCAGCGCGGGCTTGTAGACGTAGAACTCGTCGGGGTTGACCGCCCCCTGGACCACCCCCTCCCCCAGCCCGTAGGCCGAGGTGATGAACACGGCGTCCCGGAAGCCGGACTCGGTGTCCATGGTGAACATGACGCCGGAGGCACCGACGTCCGAGCGCACCATCCGCTGCACGCCGGCCGACAGCGACACCGACTCGTGGTCGAAGCCGTGGTGCACCCGGTAGGCGATGGCCCGGTCGTTGTACAGCGACGCGTACACCTCCCGCACCGCCTGCAGCACGGCGTCGATGCCGCGCACGTTGAGGAAGGTCTCCTGCTGCCCGGCGAAGGAGGCGTCGGGCAGGTCCTCCGCCGTCGCGCTGGACCGCACCGCGAACGACGCCTCGGTGTCGTCCCCGGCCAGCGTCGCGTAGGCGGCCCGGATGTCGGCCTCCAGGGCCGGCGGGAACGGCTGCTCCACCACCGCCCGGCGGATCTCCTTCCCGGCGGCGGACAGCGCCCGGACGTCGTCGGTGTCCAGGTCACGCAGCCGGTCGGCGATCCGGGCGGCCAGGCCCGTGTCACCGAGGAAGCGCTGGTAGGCGGACGCGGTGGTGGCGAACCCGTCCGGCACGCTGACCCCGGCGTCGGCCAGGTGGGAGATCATCTCGCCCAGGGACGCGTTCTTGCCGCCGACCACCTCGAGGTCGGCCAGTCCCAGGTCCGCGAACCACCGCACGTTGTCGTCGGTGCCGGTACGGGTGTCACTGCTCATCAGGTGGTCCCTCTTCGTCGAAGGTCTCTGGAGTGGGCGGGCCGCCCGGCGGAGCGCCGCTGCCGGGCGAGGGTCTGGATCACCACGGCGGCGATCTCCTCGACGGAGGCCGCCGAGGTGTCCACCGTGGGCAGGGAGTGGGTCTCGTACATCGCCGCCGCCCGGCGCAGCTCGAACCGGCACTGCTCCTCCGAGGCGTACCGGGAGTCCGGCCGGCGTTCCTGCCGCACCCGGCTCAGCCGGGAGACCGTGGTGGTCAGCCCGAAGCATCGGTCGCGCAGGTCGCGGACCGGGCGGGGCAGGTCGGTGGTCTCCAGGTCCTCGTCGACGAGCGGATAGTTGGCCACGAACAGGCCGTGCTGCAGGGCCAGGTACATCGCCGTCGGGGTCTTGCCGCAGCGGGACGGCGCGAGCAGGACGACGTCGGCCCGGTCCAGCCCGCGGGGGCTCAGGCCGTCGTCGTGCTCGATGGCGAACTCGATCGCCGCCATCCGGTCGTTGTAGCGCCGGACGTCGCCGACCCCGTGCAGCCGCCGGGCCTCCCGCAGCCCGCGGGCGCCCAGCTGCTCCTCCACCCGGCGCATGTGGATGCCGAAGAAGTCGATGATCGGGGCCCTGGTCTTCAGCAGCTCCTCGCGCACCTCGTCGACCGCCGCGGTGGTGAACACCAACGGAACCACCGGTCCCGTCATCGCCTCGTCGAGCTGGGCGACCACCTCACGGGCCATCTCGACGGTGGAGATGAACGGGATCAGAGTGCGCTCGAAGTGCACGTCGGGGAACTGGATGAGCAGCGCGTTGCCCATCGTCTCGGCGCTGATCCCGGTGCTGTCGGACAGGAAGAACACCGGGACGACGGCGTGCGGGTCGCGGTCGGCCGGGAGCGGACCGCTCACCGGGCACCACGGCGGGAGCCACCGGCAGCGCGGCGGCAGCCACCGCCGGCACGGCCGTGGCGACCCGGGGGTTCGAGCATCACGTGGGCACCTCTGTTCGTCCGCGCCGTTGCAGAGAAGAGCGAGCTCGCCGTGAGCATCACACGTCGGCCGGGACCGCGGCGTCCCTGCTCCGCTCCCCGGAAGAGCCCATCCCCGCGCCGGGTCCCGTGCGCACGGTCAACACCTGACGAACGGGACCAGTTCGTCTCGTTGTCGCGTTTCCCCCCACAACCGGCGCACAACCCCTACTGTGGGTCCCAGCGCGGACGCGCAGCGTTGCCACCGTGGAGTGGCAGCCCGGTCCGCCGACCGCCACCGAGAGGAACTCCTGTGCCCCTGCCCCAGCGCTCCCCCGCTCCGGCACTCGCCCGCCCGGCCGCCCACGTCGCGCACCGCCCCACCCAGCTCCCCCACGGGCGGCCCGTGGTCCCGGGCCCCCGGACGGCGATGCGCCCCGCGCCGGCCCAGCCGATGCCCCAGCGGCCGCTGCCCCAGCGCCCGGCGGCTCAGCAGCCGGCGGGCGAGCGGCCCGCTCCCCGCGCGGTGGCCGCGTTCCTGACCGTGGCCGAGGTCGCGGCGATCATGCGCGTGTCGAAGATGACCGTGTACCGCCTGGTGCACGGCGGGGAGCTGGCCGCGGTGCGCGTCGGCCGGTCCTTCCGGGTTCCCGAGCAGGCCGTACGCAGCTACCTGGCCGACGCCCGCACCGACCTGGACTGAGTCGCCGGGCACTCCCGGCGGCAGCCGCCGCGGGTCACCGCCCCACCCGCTCCGGCGCCGGTCCGCGCCAGCGCAGCACCTCCAGGGCGGCGGCGACGGCCATCACGTTCTCGGCCAGCGGGCGCGGCAGCAGGGCGTCGGCGCGGGCCAGGCGGCGCAGCACGGTGTTGCGGTGGGTGTAGAGCCGCGCCGTCCGTGAGGCGTTGCCCAGCTCGCGCACGTAGGCCAGCACCGTGTCGCGGGTGGCTGCGTCGGCGCCGACCAGGTCGCCGAGGGTGTCGGCCAGGAACTCTGCCACCCGGGTGCGGTCGCTGGTCAGCAGCACGACCTGCCGCACGTCCCGTGGCGGGCGACCTGCTGCGGGGAGGTCAGCCCGCGAGCATCATCGCCCGCCCGCCTGCAGCGGCGGTCGGCGCGCGCCTGAGCCCGGCCACCGACCGGTCGGCGGTCCGGGGTGCGGTCAGGTCAGGTGCCTCCGCGCAGGGCGTCGACCGGTTCGATGGCTGCCGCGCGGCGGGCCGGGAGGCCGCCGGCGACCAGCCCCAGGACGGCCCCGAGCAGGGCACCGCCGACGGCGATCCACGGGTCGATGACCGGTGTCCAGTCCCGGACGACGGAGATGCCGATGACGGCGAAGACGCCGAGCGAGGCGCCGATGAGGCCGCCCAGCAGGCCGATGACCACGGACTCGGCGACGAACTGGCCGGCGATCTGCCGCCGGGTGGCGCCGATGGCGCGGCGGAGCCCGATCTCGCCGACGCGCTCCATCACCGACAGCATCGTCACGTTGGTGATCCCGACCCCGCCGGCGAGCAGGACGACGACCGAGAGGATGACGAAGACGCCGTTCACGTCGGCCTGCACCTCCTGCCCCAGCTCGGAGCGGCCGTCGGGGGCGTTGACCTCGAGGCTCTGCGGGTCGTCGGGGGCCAGGGCCAGCGCGGCCTGGGTGCGCAGCTGGGGTCCGGCGCCGATCGCGATGCGGGCCTGCGCGTTCCCGGGGGCGCGCAGGCCGAAGTCGGCCCGCGCCGTGCCGGTGGGCAGCAGCACCGCGTTGAGCAGCTCGGCGCGGACGTCGGTCGAGTCGACGATCCCCAGGACGGCGTAGGCGATGCCGTCGATGAAGATCGAGGGCTGGGTGTCGACCCGCTGGACGCCCAGCCGGTCCGCCGCCCGGGCGCCGAGCACCACCACGCGGTCGGCGCGGGCGTCGTGGCCGGCGTCGAGGAACCGGCCGGTGGCCAGCCGCCCACCGACGGTGTCCAGCAGCTCGGCGGAGGCCGCGTAGACCGGTGGTGCCGCCGTGGCCGGTTGCGACGGGTCGTTCACCGGCACCGACGCGATGACCGCACGGGGCAGCGGCACCTCCGCGAGCAGCGCCGCCGCCTCGATGCCGGCCAGTCGTTCCAGGCGGGGAACGGCGTCCCAGGGCAGCGCGCCGGTGGCGACGGTCGCGCCGCCGCGGGTGTCCGCGGTGGCGGGGGTGACGACGAGCTGGGTGGCGGCGGTCCGGTCGAACTGCCGGGCGATCTGGCCGGCGGCGGTCTGGGCGAAGCCGATGGTGGCGATCAGCGCGGCGATGCCCAGCACGGTGCCGACGATCGTCGTCACCAGGCGCCCGGGGCGGGATCCGATGTCGGCGGTCGCCTCGCCGAGGAGGTCGGAGAAGCGGAACCGGTCGGCCGGGTCGACCGGCCGGACGCCCGGCGTCGGAACCGCCCTCCGGGACCGGCGGAGCCGAGTCGGAACGCGCAGCCAGGACCGGCGCCGCGACCGGGGCCGTTCGCGCGCGCCGGACGGCGGCGTCCCCCCGTCGGTCATCCGACCTCGCTCACGCGGCCGTCCGCGAGCCGGATGCGCCGCTCGGCGCGCCGGGCAACGGCTCCGTCGTGGGTGATGACGACGAGGGTGAGCCCGTCGGCGTGCAGCTCCTCGAAGAGCACCATGATCTCCGCGGACGTCGCCTGGTCCAGGTTGCCGGTCGGTTCGTCGGCCAGCAGCACGCGGGGCCGGGAGGCCACCGCGCGGGCCACGGCCACCCGCTGGCGCTCGCCGCCGGAGAGGGTGCCGGGCAGGAAACCGACCCGGTGGCTGAGCCCCACCCGGTCCAGCGCCTCGCGGGCCCGGGGTTCCCGCTCCGCGCGGGGGGTGCCGTTGTACAGCATGGGGAGCAGCACGTTCTCCAGCACGGTGCGCCGCGACATGAGGTGGAAGGCCTGGAAGACGAAGCCGAGCTGACGGGCCCGGACGGCAGCGCGTTCGTCATCCTGGAGCGCACTGGTCAGCACCCCGCCCAGGCGGTACTCCCCCACGGTGGGCCGGTCCAGCAGGCCGAGGATGTTGAGCATCGTGGACTTGCCCGAACCACTCGGCCCGATGATCGAGACGTACTCGCCGTCGGCGACGGAGACGCTGACGCCCTTGAGCGCCTGCACCTCCGGCGGCCCGGGGAAGGACCGGGTGACGTCGCGCAGCTCGATGGCCGGGGGCCGGTCCAGGGTGGTGGCCAGGAGCGGTTCGGTGGCGGGCGCCGGGCCCGGTGCCCCGACCCGCGGAGGCGGCGCCGCCGTCATCGGCCGACCACCACCAGGTCGCCCTCGCCGAGGTCGTCGTCCACGGGGCGGACCTCGACCGCGCCGTCGGCGGCCAGGCCCGTCTCCACCACCACCAGGCGGGTCTCGGCCCGGTCACCGTCGCGCGGGTCGCCGTCGACCACCTCGACCCGGGACTCCCCGCCCGGCCCTGCGGTCAGCGCCGCCAGCGGCACCGAGAGGACGTCGCCCTCCGTGGCGCCGACCGGGATACCGACCCGCACGTTGGCGCCCTGCAGCTGCACGACCTGCTCGGGGGTGAGCGGATCCGGTTCCAGCCGCACGGTCCAGCGGGCGTCGTCGCCCTCACCCGGCACGACCTCGGCGATCGTCGCGGCGTGCTCTCCACCGTCGGGCAGCTCGAAGGTGGCCGGCATCCCGGCGGTGAGCAGCCGGGCGTCCGCGGCGGCCGCCGTCCCGGACAGCGCCAGCGTCGCCCCCGAGACGGTCATGGCCGCACCGTCGAGCACCGACCCGCGCCGGGCCGCCACGGCGTCGACCCGCCGGGGCAGCCCGGTGAGGTACAGGACCTCGCCGGCCGGCAGCGACGGCAGCACGGCCTCCCGGGCCTCGGAGAGGTCACCGCGGGCCTGGTTGAGCTGTTCCTGCGCGGCGCCCAGCTGGGCGCGCTGCGGGTCGGTGTCCGGGGCCGCGTCCAGCTCCCGGCGCCGCAGCTGGGCCAGGGCCAGGGTGTCGCGCAGGTCGCCGACGACCACGGCGTCGTCCGGGCTGGTGTCCAGGGCCGCGTCCAGGGCGCGTTGCGCGCTGGCGACGGCGTTGTCCGCCTCCCGCACCTCGACGGCCGAGGGCCCGCCCCGGGCGCGGGCGAGCTCCCCCTCGGCGGCGGCCACCGCCTGCTCCGCGGCCCGGACGGCCTCCTGCGCCGCGCGCAGGCCGTCGGCGGCGCCCTCCTCGGCGGCCGGTGCCGGGTAACCGGCCTGGGCGTACATCGCGGTCACGGCGGACGCGGCGGTCTGGTCGAACACGTCGTCGGCGGGGTCGCCGGCGTCGATGCCGACCGCGTGCATGGCCTCCTTGAACTGGACGACGTCGGGCCCCGACACCCCGACGCGCAACGCCCGGTAGGCCGGCAGCTCGCCGGGCAGCACGACGACCGGGCGGCCAGCGACCTCCAGGGCGACCCCCAGCGGTCCCAGCTCCGAACCGACCTCCGGCACCTGACCGGTGACCACCGCCGGCCCGGAGATGGCGGAGGTGTCCAGGGTGACCTCGAGCGAGTCGGCGTACCCGACCTCGCCCCGGATGGTCACGTCGTTGCTCAGCGCCCCGAAGGCGACTGGCACGGTGACCAGCCCGGGGTCGGGCGCCTGCGCCCCCGCAGGGTCGGGTGCGACCACGAACCGGCCGACCACCAGCCCGGCGACCAGGGCCACCACCGCCACCGCGGCGGTGAGCCACAGCGGGCGGTTGCGCTGGAGGTACGCCGGCCAGGCGAGGCGTCGCCGGCCTCGTCCGCCGGCGGTCTCCCCCGCGGCCACGGCCTCCCCGCCGACGTCGTCCCCGCTGACCTCCTGGATGACGTCGAACTGGTCCGTGCTCTGCCGCTCGCTCACGTCAGTCCTGTTCGGCGGCGGCCTTCATGGCCTCCAGCTCGCTCTTGTGGTCGTCGACGAACTGCTGCTCGGCCTCGTTCATGACGTCGGCGGAACGGTCGCTGTAGTCGGTCTCCTCACGGCAGTCCAGGTCCGCGAGAGCCAGCTCCACCTCGCGCTCCGCGAGGGCGTCGAGCGCGGCCTGGTCGGGCTCGACGGGCATCTCGCCGTCCTCCGTGGGCGCCGTGCTCTCGTAGAACTCGTTCAGCTCCTCGTAGATCGAGTTCTGCGCGTCGGTCTGGGTCGCGAAACCGCCGTGGCCGGCGCTGTCCATGCAGGCCGCCCACTCCGCGTCCAGCTCGGCCATGCCCGGCCAGGACGCCAGGCCCTCGTAGAACTCGTTCATCGCGTCGAACAGGGGCTTGAACTCCTCCGACTGGGACGGGTCCTCACCGGCGACCTCGTGCTGCGCGGCCCCCTGGCACCCGGCGGTCGTCCAGTCGTACTCGTAGGAGACCTCTTCGTTCATCTCCTCCTCGGAGGGCTGCGGCCCGTAGAGAGCCTCGTAGAAGGCGGCCTGCTCGGACTCGGAGAGGCTGGCGACGTAGTCGCCGTTGGGGTCGACCCACTCCTCCTCCGCCGGCACCGGTTCCTCGCTGTACGGGGACGTCACCGCGCCGTACCCGTACTGCCCGACCCACTCCCGGTCGTCGGGTTCCCACTCGGTCCCGTCACCGGAGGAGAACGACATCGACTGGTTGTTTGGCGTGTACTCGAAGCCCTGTTCCTGCATGCACCGGGCGACGAGCTCCTCCTGCTCCTCCTGCTGCTCGGCGAACTGCCGCTCCTCCTCCTCGGGAGAGAGGTCTCCGCCGTAAACGGCGTTCAGGTACTCGCCCAGCGGGCCGATCTCCACCTCGCTCGCCGAGTCGTCAGGAGCGTCGTCGGAGCCCGAACAACCGGTCAGGAGCAGGACCCCGGCGGTGAGGGCGGACAGGGCGGCGGAGGTACGGCGGATGCGCATGAGGTCTCCCTGAGAGGCAGTTGCCGGAGACCGTAGCGGTCACGGACGGCAATACGCGTCATTCCCGAGTCGGATTTCTCGAGCCGATTCCGGCGACCTCCGGACGAACCGAAACGCCTGCTCACACCCCCGGCCTCGGTGCCGGAACCGTGCGGTTCCTGCTCGACTCCGGCCTTGTCGGAGAACGGGGACTCCGGTGCACGAAAAGGTGAACAGTGGCTGAACACCCCGCGGTCCCGACCCCGTCGAGCGGACGTCGACCTCCGGCCGGGTTCCCCGCAGCCGGCGCCACAGGACCGCCGCAGGTCCCACCACGTCACGAACGACAAGACGACGCCGGCCCGCCCGGACCGCCCCCGCCCCGGGTAGCGTCGGCCGACCGCATCCGGCAGCAGGCCCGCCGGGCCAGGAGGGCGGACCCGCCGATGTCCGACGCAGGCCGACCGAGTCGGCAGCCGGAGTGGGCCACCGGACAACTGGACCTGGCCGCCTACCTGGACCGGATCGGTCTCCCGGGCCCACCCGCGGCGACCGGCGCCACGCTGCACGCTCTGCACCGCGCGCACGTGGCGACCATCCCCTTCGAGAACGTCGACGTGGTCCTGGGCCGGTCCGTGGCGGTCGACCTCGACGGCGTCCAGGCCAAGCTGGTGCACGGTCTACGGGGCGGCTACTGCTACGAGCACGCCACCCTCTTCGCCGCCGTCCTCGAGGAGGCCGGCTTCCGCGTCCAGCGGCTGCTGGCCCGCGTCGGCGGAGACCGGGTCCGTCCCCGGCCCCGGACCCACATGGCCCTGCACGTGCGCGGTGAGGACGGCGACTGGCTGGCCGACGTCGGCTTCGGCAACGCCCTGCTCGAACCGCTGCCCTGGGGGGACCCCGCCTGGCACCGGCAGGGCGGCTGGCGGTACCGGATGACCGGCGGACCGGAGAACACCTGGCAGGTCGAGCAGCAGACCGGGGACACGGCCACGCCCCTCTACCGCCTGGTCGACGAGCCGGTGCACGCCTCGGACGTCCTGATGGCCAACCACTTCACCGCGACCCACCCGTCCTCGCCCTTCGTCGGGCGCCTGGTGGCCATCCGCAAGGACGACGACTCGTTCGTCCGGCTGCGCGGGACCGTCCGGCGGGTGGAGTGGCCGGACGGCAACGCCGAGGAGGATCGGCTGTCACCGGCGCGGGCGGTGGCAGCGTTGCGCGAGGAGATCGGCGTGGGCCTGTCGGAGACGGACGCCCGGGCACTCGAGGAGACCCTGATCCGCTGAGCGGGCCATCCGGTCGTCGCCCCCGCGGGGGCCCGCTCCCGACCCGACTCGGTGCTGGCGAACGCCGAGCTGCTGGCCGCCCAGCTCACCGGCCGCGCGCCGTTCGCCGGGGCGCCGGCGCCAACCGGCCCGTTCCCGACCTGGCGGTGCCCCCAGGGCCGCAGCGCGCCCCACCGTTCCGGGCCCGGGCCGGTCGGCCGGGGGCCGCGCGCGGGTCATGGTCCGAGCGGTGGTGCCCCCGATCAGCGGCGACCTCAGTTGCTGCTGGTCGCCCGGCGTCGTACCCGTCGGTCGAACCGGTCGAGCCGGCCGCCCAGCGGGCGGCCGAAGTACCTGCCCAGCACCACGCCGGCGGCCAGAGCCAGCCCGATCGCCGCCGCCCCCACGAGCTCGTTGCCCCCGCTCCGGACGTCCGCCTCCACGACGATCGCGAAGAGGCCCCGGTAGATGGCGAGTCCGGGCAGCAGCGGGACGATGCCGCAGATCACCACGAGCAGCGGCGGGATCCGCAGCCGATCGGTCAGCGCCTCCCCGCAGAAGCCGACGACCACGGCCGCCGCCGCGCTCGCCACCGCTGGGCCGGCGCCGACCGCGCCGGCCGCCGACGACGTCGTCCACGCCAGCGCGCCGGCCACCGTGGCGAACCCGACGGCCTGCGGGCGGGCGTGCGACGCCAGCGCCCAGAACCCGGCCATCCCGGACGCCGCGGCCAGCGCCACGACGAACGGCACGGTGAACGTCGCCGGGTCGACCACGCGCAGCGGGACCTCCGCCCGCTGCGCCAGGTCCAGCACGGCGGCGATGCCGACGACGATGCCGGTCGTGAACGTCAGCACCTGGAAGGCCCGCGCGGCGGCGGTGACCGGGAACCCGTTGATCGCGTCCTCCGCGGCGCTCACGAAGGAGAGCCCCGCCAGGAGCACCACGATCCCCGCGGCGACGACCAGCGAACTGCGGACCTGGACGTCCCCGATGACGAGGAGAACGGCCGACCCCGTGGCCACCGCGGCGCCGGCTGCCTGCTGGAAGAACGTCGGGAGCCCGTGCCGGTCCAGGACCCGGATGACCAGCTCGATCACGGCCGTGGTGAGCGCCGCGACCAGGGCCACCAGCCAGCCGCCACCGAGCAGGAAGGCGACGCACCCCGCCATGCCCGACCAGCCGAGTGCCTGGATCCGCCGGCGGTACGGGTGCGGCGCGGACAGGACCTCGTCCAGCCGACGTTGCGCGTCCTCGATGAGCAGGCCCTCGGCCGCGATCGCTCCCGCGAGCTCGGCGATCCCCTGGAGCCGGGTGTAGTCCAACCCCCGCGGGCGCACGATGCGCATCAGCATCAGCGGTGGGACGTCCTCCGGGTCGTAACTGACCGTCAGCGAGGTGAAGGTGAGGTCGACCTGACAGTTGCTCAACCCGTAGGCCGCCGCCACCCGCAGCACCGTGGCGGTGACGTCGGCCGCGGAGGCCCCGACCGCCATCATCGACTCCCCGATGCGGAGGGCCAGACCGAGCGCCGCCCGCGCGGTGGTCGCATCGACCGGGCTGGGCCGGGAGCGCAGCGCGAAGGGCTCCGTCGGCGGTCCGGACCCGGAGATCGCCTTCCGCGCCCGGTCCGGCAGGCGAACGAACCGCGGCCTGCGGTCCCGGGTCGTGGGCTGCACGCCTCCAGGCTACGGATCCGTGACGAGCAATCACGGCTCACGACCACCAGGGGCGCTGTGGCTCTCCTTGCGGCGCGACCACCGATGCCGCCGACCGCCCGGCGGGGTCGTCGGGCCTGGTCGACCGAGAGCAACAGCGGGGAGTCGAACGACCGCACCGAAGCGTGATGCCGCCGAGCCAGGCCTGCCACGTCACGCCCTGGCCTCACCGCCATGCGAGCTGTGCAGATCCCCCGCTTCGGCGGCCCCGAGGTCCTCGACGTCGTCGACCTCCCCGACTCACCCTGCAACTGACCTCTCGCTCAGCAAGGGCCCCCGGCCGGTCGGCGCCGTCGGAGCCACAGCGTCAGCCGCGCGGCACGGCCCCCAGGACCAGACCCCACCCCCGGCATGGGCCAGCAGGTCTACGAGGTGAGCTCCGCCGGCGTCAACTACGCCGACACCCACCACCGCCTGGGGCCGAACCGGCCCTCGCCGTCCTGCACCGGGAGCCGCAGGACTCCCTGCAGATGGCGATCCGGACCATGGAGCTCGGCGCCGCGGCCGAGACGTTCTGCTTCCAGGCCATGGTCCTGGCCGGCGCTCTGGCGCCCTGCAGCTCGCCGCCGCCCGGCGTGCGCGCCGCCTACGAGGCCGTCCGTGCTGGTCACCGCACCCTTGCTGGCCGCAGCGGTGACCGGCTGCTCGTCGGCCGGTCCCGCCGGTCCGGCCGGCGCCGCCGGAGCACCGGTCCGAACTGCCGCTCGAAACCGTCCTGCGTCGTCTGCTTCGGGGTGTACATCACCCCGGCGTTGTTGATGAGCAGGTCGATCTGCGCATGCGCGTCGCGCAGCTCGGCTGCGGCCGCGTGGACCGATTCCAGCGACGTCAGGTCGAGCCGCTGCACGGCGACGTCGCCGGTCATCCGGGCTGCTGCCCGCTCGCCCTTGTCGACGTCCCGCACCCCCACCGACGTCGCAGCCCCGAGCGCCAGGGGCAGCGCGGGGCCGGAGCGCCGGAGGGCCAGGGCAGCCAGCGCACCCACCGGGACGAAGAGCAGCACGTTCGCCACCGCCTCGACCTGCGCGCGGTGCACGGTGCCCGGCAACGGCGCGGGCAGAGCCTCGACCCCGGCCATCACGGTCCTGCGGGCGCCGGCTGTGAACGCGGCCGGCCCGAGCGTGATGAGCCGACCAAGAGCAGCACAGCGACCGCGGCCAGCACGAGCGAACGCGCTCGTCGGGAGCCCGGGGAGCCGGGGGCGGGGACCTCGGCTGCCCCGCTCGCCCCGACTGCGGACGATTGGGAGGTGGTCGTCATGAGAGCTCCTCTCCGCTCGGCGGAGCCGGTGCGGCATCGAGAACTGGTGGACGGCGACCAGTGCACGCGACCGGTGGTTGCAATGAGCCGGGTTGCGCTCGTGTGAAGTCGAAGAAGAGGAAGGTGCCAGCGCACGTCGTGCGGGCCCCCCATCGGCGCTGGTCAGCATCTCGCTCTGCGACGGGATCACTGCTCGCAGATGGCCGCTGACATTGCTCGCGTTCGCCGGGCCCAGGTCACGTATCTCTCGCGGCATCGTGGATGCTCCACGATGCTCGCGCGAGGTCCACTCGCACGTCGTCGCCGCGGTGCAGCAAGGGGGTGGATTCCTCGAGGAACTGTGCGAGTGCCTCGTGGGCCGCGCCCTTGACCGGCCGCCCCATGGCATCCACCACCCGCCACCACGGCACGTCGTGACCGCCGTTGCGCAGGATCTGACCAACGGCGCGCGCGCCCGTGCCAGCCGCCTCGGCGACCTCGCCATAGGTCATCACGTGCCCGCTGGGGATCGAGGACACAGTGCCCAGAACCCGCTCGGCCACTTCCTTCACGATGTCGCCCCTCGCTGCCTTCGACGATCGAGTGCTCCTTGCAGTTCTCGTCGACCATTCCGACCGACGCCGGTTCACCTCCGGCAGAGTCGGCGGCCGCTCCCAGCCTCCGGAGCTCAGGCGCCTCGCCGCCCTTGACGCGCGTCATCACCCTTCTCCTCCCCGTCCGCCCTTCCCAGGACGAACCCCTCGGGTGGAGAGAGGACCCCGTTCGCCTGCACGGTGACGTAATGCGGCCCCGGGTAGTACGTCCGGGTGGTGATGGGGCGGAAGGAGTGGGTCTTCGTGACGACGGTGCTGCCGCCGGCGGCGATGCGTCGTGACCCGAGCTTGAAGGTCTTCGCGCTCACGGCCCCGTTGGCGCGCTGGAATCCGATGGAGTAGTCGATCGCCACGGTTGCGTCCGTCTCCCCGTCGTTGGTGACGACGGCCGTGAACGTGAGATCCCCTCCCCAGGGAACGACATCACCGGAGATGCGCGGTCGTGCCACGTGCAAGCTGTTCCCGGTGAATCCCACGAGTGCCAGCGCGGTGCGATCAGCCCGCTTGATCAGCGTCCTCAGGCCGTGCCGGAGCACCCAGGGAGTGTTGGCGTCCGGGTCGCCGGCCCACGCGGCGGCGACTTCCGTGACGACGGAGGGATCGACGCGACTGAGGTCGTTGAGATGGTTTGCGACCGAGCGCCGCACGTACTCGGCCGGGTCGCGATAGGTGGCGTCCAGGATGCCTCGTGTCGCACGAGGATGGGCAAGCAACCACGGCACCCGTTTTGCCCACGGCAGGTACGCGCGAGAGCCCTCAGTGGCGAGTCGCCGCACGTGCTCGCTGTCATGCCCCGTCCAGGTCTGCATGATGCGAAGGCCGCGCTCGGGTCGCGCGTTCAGGAGTTCGCGAACGGCAAACTCACCCGTCAGCCCGACGGTGAGCCGGGCCAGGAGTGTCATGGCGGCGTCGAAGTCCCGCGTCGACGCGGTCTCGAGCGCTCTCGAAGCGATGAACTCCGTGGTGGGCCAGATCATCCACCCGTCGAAACGCGGCTCGTCCAGCAGGTCGAGCACCACTCGCTCGGCGGCGGGGAACCCCGCCGGGACGTCGCTGAGGAGAGCAGCGCGGACGATGTCCACCCGCTCCCGAAGGCGAACGCCCCGTACGGCACCTTCCGCCTGGACCAGAGCGGGGAAGTCGCTGGTGGGCGCGACCGCCTGCAACGCAGCCCGTAGCCGTGCGACGACGACTGGGCTGACCAGTTCGTCCATGGCACCCACGGCAACTCCTCTCCCGCAGGAGCACTCTTCTGCATCCGGTAACGCCCCGGGCGGTTGGCGACCCCGTCCTCGTCACGGCCCGATCCGCGCTTCGCGGCTGCCGCGGCTCCGTCTGGGTGGAGCAAGAGCGGCGGCAGCCGCCGAGGCGGGGATCGCGTGTGTCGCCACACGGCTACTCGCGACAGCACCGGTCTCATCGGACTAGGTCGTCGGGACGGTCCCGCCGTCGATCACGTACTCCGCACCGACGATCGCCGACGCCTGGTCGGACACCAGGAAGGCCACGAGATCGGCGATCTCCTCCGTCCTCGCGAAACGGCCGAGAGGCACTCCGCCGAGGGAGTCGAGGATCTGCTCCTTCGCCCCCTCCCGACTCAGGCCGTTTCCTTCCGCGATCCGATCCACGAACCTCTCAGAGGCCTCGGTCTCGATCCCGCCGGGACTGATCGCGTTGACCCGCACACCGTGCGGAGCGAGCTCGTTCGCCAGACCCTTGCTGTACGTGCGCAACGCGGCCTTCGCAGCCGCGTACGCGAGAGATGCGTCGTACAGCGGCATCTGCCGCTGGATGGACGTGAAGTGGAGCACGACACCATGCCCGGACCGGATCATCGAGGGCAGCAGCGCTCGATCGAGCCGCACGGCGCCGAGGAAGTTGAGATTGAGCTCGGTCATCCACTGCTCGTCCGTGATCACCGCGAACCCCCCGGACGGCGTGGACGCTCCTCCCACGACGTGCACGAGGACGTCGACACCACCTGCCTGCTCGATCCGCGACGCGACGAGCGCGGTGCCCTCGACGGTCGAGGTGTCGGCCGCGATGAAGCGGTCCGGGAACTCGTACCCGTCGGGCATCGTCCGGGCCGTCACGTACACGTCCGCACCGAGCTCGCGAAGCCGCGATGCCACGGCGCCACCCGATCCCTTCGACCCGCCGGTGACGAGCGCTCGACGCCCGTCCAGCCGTCCGCGGTCCACGCTTCCCATCTCTGCTCCTTCGTCGTCGTCATCCACGCCCGGGCTCCTCGGACGCCTTTGTTGTGCACGTGCTCCGCCGGTGCGTTGCGCGGGCTGCCGGCGTCCACCACCAGCACGCTGCGCCGCGCCCGGGAGAGGGCGAGTGCCCCGCTCAGGCCGGCGGCGCCACCGCCGACGACCACCACGTCGTACCGCTCGCCCGGTGTCATGTCGCTCTGTTCGCTCGTTGCCTCAGGAAGGTGGCGGTCCGCCCACCGGCGACGGGCCGACCGGGGATCGCCGCCGGCGCGCCCGCGGACCGCGCCAGTGGCGCTGCAGGGCGAGCACGCGGACGGCGAAGATCGTGGCGGCGACCCCCGCGCCCAGCGCCGGGCCGTCGGCGTCGAAGGTCGAGGCGACGCCGACGACGAGCGCCCCGGCCACCGCCGGCACCGCGTAGAGCTCGGAGTCCGCCCGGAACAGCGCCGGGGTCTCGCGCGCGAGGACGTCGCGGAGCACCCCGCCGCCCACGGCGGTCGTGACGCCGAGCAGGGCGGCCGCCACCGGTGCCAGACCGTGGTCGAGGGCCTTCTCGGTCCCCGCGACGCAGAAGAGCCCCAGGCCGGCCGCGTCGAAGACGAGCAGGGGCCTGCTCAGCCGCCCGAACCAGGGGTGGGCGACGGACGTGACCGCGGCCGCCGCCAGGGCCACGACCAGGTACTGCCACCCGGTGAACGCCGGAGGCGGCGTGTCGCCGAGCACCAGGTCCCGGACGATGCCGCCGCCCAGCGCGGTGACCACCGCCAGGATCGCGATCCCCACCACGTCGTAGTCGCGGCCGATCGCCATCAGGGCGCCGGAGATCGCGAAGGCGAAGATGCCGATCAGGTCGAGGACCTGCATGTCGTCACCGACCTCCGGGCGGCTGGGGAGCGGAGCCGTGCCCACCGTCCCGAGCGCCCTCCGGCAGCCCGGCTGCCGGAGGGGCGGGACGGTCGTGAGGCAGCGGCTCAGCCGGCCGTCGCGCGGGCGGCCTGGCGGATCAGGTCGGCGACCGCGCCGGGCCGGGACACCGCGACGGCGTGGGAGGCGTCGACCTCGACGGCCGTGGACCGCGCGCGCTGGGCCATGAAGATCTGCGCTTCCGCCGGCACCGCGAGGTCCTGCTGCGTGACCAGGGTCCAGGACGGGATCGTCCGCCAGGCCGCCGCCGTCGCCTTCTCCTCCAAGGCCTCGCTGGTGATGGGCCGCTGCGTCGCGATCATCAGCTCGACGACCTCCGGGGGGACATCGGCGGCGAACACCTGACGGAACTTGTCCGGCTGGATGTACAGGTCGGTCACCGTGCCGCCGCGCCCGTCGGGGACGGGAACGGGGTCCAGCGCGGACCCCAGTTCGTTGCCGGGGAACTTCCCGGCCAGCTCGCCGGTGCTCTCCCCCTCCTCCAGCAGGAAGCTGCCCACGTAGACGAGCGCCCGGACGCCGGGGTGCCCGTCCGCCGCCACGCTCATCACCGAGCCGCCGTAGGAGTGGCCGGCCAGCACGATCGGACCGCGCACCTGGTCCAGGATGCTGCGCAGCTGGTCGGCGTCGTCGCGCAGGCCCCGGAGCGGGTTCGCCGCGGCGATGACCGGGTAGCCGTCGCTCCTGAGCTGCTCGATCACCCCGTTCCAGCTCGCCGATTCGGCGAACGCGCCGTGCACGAGCACCACGGTGGGCTTCTCCTGAGCCGACGGGCGCTCGTCGGTGGTGATGGTCATCGTCGTTCCTCTCGATCCGCAGCGACCGGGACGACCGGATCGGCCGCGTCAGCGCTGATATATCGACCGTAGGAAGCGGGCCCGGCCTTCGCGTACGTCAGATGACGGCCCATCCGACTACCCGTCGGCCAGGCGAGGGGGTCGGTGTCCGGTCACCACGCTCGCGCTCTCGGCTGTGCGGTTGCCGAGAGGTCGCGGAGCGGCGCAATATACTGCGTGGCCACTCCCGGAACTGCCCCGAGCTTCGATCGCAGCCTGCTCCGCGACGACGTGTACCGCCGACTCCGCGATGCCATCGAGAACGGCACGTTCCAGCCCGGTGAGCAGCTCAAGGACAAGGAACTCGCCGCATGGCTCGGCGTCAGCCGGACCCCCGTCCGCGAGGCGCTGCTGCGCCTGGCGCAGAGCGGGCTCGTCCTGGCCCAGCCCGGCCGTTCGACCATCGTCAGGCCGCTCGACGTCCGGGAGGTCCGAGACGCCCGGGACGTCGTCGCCGCGATGCACCAGGTGGCCGTCCGCGAGGCCGTCCCCGCCCTCACCGAGGCGGACGTGACCACCATGCGCGACGCCAACCGCCGGTTCGCCGCCGCCGTCGAGAGCGGCGACGTCGAGTCGGCCGTGCGGGCCGACGACGAACTGCACGGCGTGCCCGTGACCATCTGCGGCAACCGCGCGCTGGCCACGGTCCTCGAGCAGTTCACCCCCACGCTGCGCCGGGCGGAGCGGCTCCGGTTCGGCTCCACCCAGGGTCACGCATCCGTCGCGCAGCACGACGAGCTCATCCGGCTCTGCGCCGCCGGCGACGTGGCGGGCGCGGCCGCCGTCGCCTTCGGCACCTGGCACAGCCTGCAGACCGATGCGGGGTCGACCGCCGACTCCCCGGACGCGGACGGTTGACTGCCGGGCGGCGGCCATCGCGGTGTGACCGGCCGCGCGGAGCTCGCCCCGGCTCGCGGGCGACCTCCACCACCGGCGGCCACCAGCCGCTGAGCATCGTGCGTCGGGGAAGCGCCTGCTCCGGCGAACGGCGGTCCGGCCACGGACCGTCAGGTCCCCGGCGCGGGAAAGGACACCCGCACGGACAGGCCGCCCTCCGGCGGCGCGGAGAGCTCCAGCGCCGCACCGTGGGCCTCTGCCACCCTGGCCACGATCGCCAGCCCGAGTCCGCTGCCGGGCGGGACGGGGCCGCCCCCGCCGGCCGACGTCCGGCCTTCTCCCCGCACGAAGGGTTCGGTCAGCTTCGCCAGCAGGTGCGGTGGAACCACTGGGCCGGTGTTGAGCACGCGCAGCTCGGCCCGGCCCTCGGCGGTCGTGCCGGTCGTGACCTGGACGCACCCGCCGGGGCCGGTGTTGTGGCGGATCCCGTTGAGCACCACGTTGGCCACCAGCTGCCGGACCAGGGGCGGGGCCCCGTCGAGGTCGCCCTCGCCCAGGTGCGCCTCGACGACGATCCCGGCCTGATCGGCGACCGTCGTCAGCTCCGAGACGACGTCGGCGGTGAGCTCGGCGAGGTCGACGGGGGTACGTGACGGGGTGCGGCCCTGGTCGAGGGCAGCCAGGGCCAGCAGCGCCTCCACCGTCTCGGTGCCCCGCCGGTTGGTCTGGTCGAGCCGGCGCAGCAGCCGTTCGACGTCCACGCCGGCCGGGTCGGCCAGCGCGACGTCGAGCATGGCGCGTTCGACGGCGTACGGGGTGCGCAGCTCGTGGGAGGCGTTGGCGGCGAACCGGCGGTGCTCGTCGAGGGAGGCCTGGAGCCGGTCGAGCATGGTGTCGAAGGTGTCGGCGAGCTCCCGGAACTCGTCGCGAGTGCCCTGCAGGCGCACCCGGTTCTCCAGCGAGCCGGCCGAGACCTGCCGTGCGACGGCGTGGATCAGGTGCAGCGGGCGGAGCATCCGGCCGGCCAGGAACCAGCCGCCGATCAGACCGACGACGACCAGCACGCCGAGTCCTGCCGCGGCCCGCGGCCACAGCGCGGTCAGCAGGTCGTTCCGGTCCGGGATGAACCCGGCCGCGCCGGTGAGGTTGCCCTCGGGCACGAACCAGATGACCGAGACCAGCACCGCCACCAGGGCCAGTCCGGCGACGAGCAGGAAGCCGGCGTAGCTGAGGGTCAGGCGCAGCCGGGCACTCACCGGCGGTCGGCGCCGCTCGTGTCGACGCCGTTCGTCGGCGCCCCCACCCGGTAGCCGCTGCCGGGAACGGTGTGGATGAGCCACGGGTCGCCCAGGCGCTTGCGCAGGGAGGAGATGGTGATCCGGACGGCGTTGGTGAACGGGTCCGCGTTCTCGTCCCACGCCTGCTCGAGCAGCGACTCCGCGCTGACCACACCGCCACGGGCGGCCATCAGCACCTCCAGCACCGCGAACTGCTTGCGGGTGAGCCCCACGTACCGGCCGTCCCGGTAGACCTCGCGACGGAAGGGATCGAGGGTCAGGCCGGCGAACTCCACCACCGGGGGCGCGCCGTCGACCGGACGGCGGCCCAGCGCGCGCAGCCGCACCACCAGCTCCCGCATCGCGAAGGGCTTGGTGAGGTAGTCGTCGGCGCCGAGTTCGAAGCCGGCGACCTTCTCCTCCAGCCGGTCGGCCGCGGTCAGCATGAGGATCCGGCAGGGCAGGCCGTCGGCGACGATGCGGCGGGCCACCTCGTCCCCCGACGTGCCCGGCAGGTCGCGGTCGAGCACGACGACGTCGTAGCTGTTGACGGCCACGTGCTCCAGCGCGCTGTCCCCGTCGTGGACCACGTCGGCGGCGATGGCCTCCAGCCGCAGAGCGTCCCGGATGGCATCGGCCAGGTAGGGCTCGTCCTCCGCGATCAGCACCCGCATGGTCGAAGCGTAAGGAGCGCGCCGTATCAGCGATGTATCGGAGCGACGACCGGAGGGAAGTCGGGACGCCCGGCGGCGCTCGTGGGCCTCGGCGGCAAGCTGCCGTGCCGCGACGACGCTGGCCGGTTCGCGGGCAGACGCCATGCGGTCAGCCGGCGGTGGGGTCGTCGGCCGGCGCGGGACACTCGCCTCCGCGCTCGACGGCCAGCTCGAAGTGCCACATCTCGTTGCCGTAGGTCTGGCACAGGCCGTAGTCCGACCCGTGCTGAGCCAGCCAGCTCATCGCGTCCGTGGGACCGATGTCGACCGCATCGCCCGTGACGTGGGATGACTCGTCGGGACCGAGCACCCACTCCCGGGCCGCGGCGGGGCTGCCGTACTCGGCCACCGCGGCGTCGAAGAGCGCCTGCTGATAGGCGGCGCTGCGCCACCCGCTGGACACGTGGAAGTCCACCCCGTCGGCCGTCGCGTCCCGGGCCGCGTCCTGCACCGCCGCGCGCAGCGCGCTGTCCAGGTTGGTGATGGCCGGGACGTCGGCGAACGCCGACAGCTCCTCGCCGTCGGCGACGTGGCCGTTCTCGACGGTCATCGCTCCCCCGTCCGACGCCCTCGGAACCGGTCCTCCGGCGGCGCCGGCCGGACCGGCGGGACCGGTCGACGAGCAGCCGGTCACCCCTGCGGCCAGCAAGGGTGCGGTGACCAGCACGGACAGGAGCCTCCGCCGGGGACGGCGCGTTCCGCCTCGACGCTGGGCGGCCCGACGCGATGCGGCCCGGCACAGGGTGGCGAGCGCGACTCCCAGGACCGTGCCCGTGGTGTTGGCGGCCACGTCGACCAGGTCGGGCACGCGGCCGGGGAGCACCCCCTGCGCCAGCTCGATCAGCACCGACGTCGTGGCTCCGAGCGCAAGCGGCAGCACCGGACCTGAGCGCCTGAGGGCCAGCGCGGCCAGCGCACCCACCGGGACGAAGAGCAGCACGTTCGCCACCGCCTCGACCGGACGCCGGGACACGGTGCCCACCCACGGGGCGAGCAGTGCCTCGACCCCGGCCACCACGGTCCTGCGGGCGCCGGCGACGACCTCGGCCGGGCCGAGCGTGATGGCGGCGACGGCGAGCACGACGGCGACCGCAGAGAGCACCGGCAGGCCCGGTCGCCACGGCGCCGACCGGCCGGCGACGGACGCTCGGGCGGCCCGTCTCGTCGCGATGGCAGGTGGTCGGCGGGTGATCTTCACGGTGGAGCTCCTCCCCCGCCGGACGGTGCCGGCGCGGACGTGCGAACTGGTGGACGGATCCAGTGCAGTCCGGCGGCGGTTGCCAGGGCGTCTCCGATTGCGCATACGCGCACGACATGCCCGCGCCCACCTGTCGTGGACGTATCCGTTTCCGCGAACGCACGCGCAACGGGCCGGCCGGTTGGGTCGATGGGGCCGTTACCGCGGCAACCTGCCGCTGACCCAGGAGGACCACCGTGCTCGCTCTCCGTTCCACCCCGTTCCGTCGTCGGACGTCGGCGGCGTTGCTCGCCGCACCGGCGCTGGCCTTGGCGTTGGCTGCCTGCGGCACCACTGCCTCACCGACCGGCTCCCCCGCCGCATCGTCGGCATCGGCGGGGGGAGGCAGCGGATCGTCCACCGGCGGCGCGTCCGCCGAGCGGGATGCCTACGACCTGGAGCTGGCCCAGTGCCTGCGCAGCCGCGGACTGGACGTGGAGGACCCGGCCCCGGGTGCCGGGATCCAGGAGAGCGGCCCGGAGGTCCAGGCCGCGGCTGCGGACTGCATGGCCGAGATCGGCGAACCCCCGACGCGGGACTTCAGCGACGAGGAGTTGCGCGCGATGCACGAGAGCGGGCTCGCGCTGGCCGAGTGCCTGCGCGAACTCGGCCACGACGTGTCCGATCCCGAGGTGGGGGCTCCGCTGGCCCTGGACGGCGTGCCCGACGCCGACTTCGCCGACTGCACGACGCCGGCCGAATGACGCCCCGGCCAGCGGCGCGCCCGACGGGTGAGGCCACGCAGTCAGCGCCCGGGGAGGTGCAACGGCCGGAGTCGGTCGAGCCCGCCGCGACGGCGCGCTCCGGAGCGGTGGCCGACCCGCCTGGCCCCGCACGTCGGCGGTGGCGGGTGGTCGCGGCGGCCGGGCTGCTGGCCGCCGCGCTTGCCGGCGCCGGCGTCTGGACCCAGCAGGGAGTGCGGGAGGACGCCGCGACGACGCCATCCACCCGACCGGCGACCGTCCCGGTGACCGTGGGGACGATGGTGGCCGCGACCGACGTGCGTGGGACCCTGCGCTTCCCGGTCGGGGTGCCTGTCACCTCCCGATCGCCCGGCGTGGTCACGATGCTCCCGGCCGTCGGCACGACGATCTCCGCCGGCGATCCGCTCTACACCGTCGACACCCGACCGGTCGTCCTCCTCAGCGGGCAGGTACCGGCCTGGCGGACCTTGCGGGCCGGCGTGACCGACGGGGAGGACGTTCGGCAACTGGAGCAGAACCTGGTGGCGTTCGGCCACTTCACCGGCGCACCCGACGCACGCTTCACCGGTGCCACGGCCTCCGCGGTCCGGGCCTGGCAGAAGGCCTTGGGCGTGGAGCGCACCGGCGTCGTCGAGCGGTCGGCGGTGCTGGTCTCCGACCGGCCCGTCCGCGTGGCGGCGCTCACCAGCCGGCTCGGCGCGGAGGTGGCCCCCGGCACGGAGCTGTTCACCACATCGGGCACCGACAAGGTCGTCGATGTCGACCTCGGGCTGGACGACCAGAGCCTCGCCGTCGTCGGCGCCGCGGTCACGGTCGTGCTGCCCGACGGGACCGAGCTCCCCGCCACCGTGCGCAGCGTGGGTGAGGCCGTGGAGCGGCCCTCGACCGACGGGACGAGCACGAGGATCGTGGTGCCGGTCGCCCTGGACCTGGACGACCAGGCCGGCGCGGCGGCCTTCTCGCAGGCGGACGTGCTCGTCCGGTTCACCAGCACCCTCGGCGAGGACGTCCTGACCGTCCCGGTCGAGGCGCTCGTCGCCGTCGACGAGACCACCTTCGGCGTCGAGGTGCCCGGCCGGCGGGCCGGTGACCCGACGACCGTCGTCCCGGTCACCGTCGGCGCATTCGCCTCCGGACGCGTCCAGATCTCCGGCGACGGCATCCGCGAGGGTCTCCACGTCGTGGTGCCGACCCGATGAGCGCCGTCCTCCGCCTCGACGATGTCACCCGGAGCTACGGAACGCCCCCCGCGCGAGCACTGGCCGGGATCACCCTCGCCGTGGAGGCGGGCGAGTTCGTCGCCGTGGTCGGCCCCAGCGGGTCGGGCAAGTCCACCCTGCTCAACGTCATGGGCACCCTCGATCACCCCACCTCCGGTCGGGTGTTCATCGACGGCGTCGACATCGGCGGGCTGTCCGACGCCGGCCTCTCGGCCCTGCGGGCCTTCCGGATCGGGTTCGTGTTCCAGCAGTTCCATCTCGCCGAGGGGGTGAGCGCCGTGGACGCCGTCGCGGATGGGCTGCTCTACACCGGCGTGCCTCGCCGCGTTCGCCGGGAGCGGGCCCGTGCCGCGCTGGACGGAGTGGGGCTCGGGCACCGACTGGACCACCTGCCCTCCCAACTGTCCGGGGGCGAGCGGCAGCGCGTCGCGATCGCTCGCGCCGTCGTCGGGAGGCCACCGCTGCTGCTGGCCGACGAGCCGACCGGGAACCTCGACTCCCGCTCCGGGGGCAGCATCGTGGAACTGCTGCACGAGCTGCACCGGACCGGGACGACGGTCGTCGTCATCACCCACGATCAGCGACTCGCGGCCCGCCTGCCCCGGCAGGTGTCCATCGCCGACGGCCGGGTCGTGGCCGACTCCGGGTCCCCGATCGCCGCCGGTGGCGACGGACGGGGGACCCGGTGACCCCCGCCGACGGGCGCAGGCGACCTGGCTCCCCTGCGTCCCGGCTGCGCGCGGGGGATCTCGTGCACCTGGGCTCGGCAGGCCTTCGTGCCCGTCCCGTGCGCGCCGTGCTCTCCGCGCTCGGCATCGCCATCGGGATCGGCGCCATGGTCGCCGTGGTGGGCTTGTCCGCCTCCAGCCAGGCACGCCTGGACCGGCAACTGGCGGCGCTGGGCACCAACCTGCTCACCGCCGGCGTGGCCGACTCCCCCGGCGGGATCGAGTTCCCGTCGCTCCCGGCCGACGCGGCAGCCCGGGTCGAGCGGATCGCCGGGGTCACCGCGGCCACGACCACCGCCGACCTCGGCGACGTCGCCGTCTACCGCAGCAAGGCGGTCGACGCCGGGCTGACCGGCGGCCTGACGGTCACCGCCACCGAGCTGGACCTGCTGGACGTCGTCGGGGGGCACGTGCGGACCGGTCGCTGGCTGGACGAGGCCTCCGCCCGCTTCCCCACGACGGTCCTGGGCGCCACGGCAGCGCGGCGGCTGGGGATCACCGAGGTGGGGCGGCAGGTGTGGCTGGGCGGCCGGAACACGACCGTGCTCGGGATCCTCGATCCGGTGCAGCTGGCCCCTGAGCTCGACGTCGCCGCCCTGGTGGGAATGCCGGTCGCCACGTCCGAACTCGGCTACACCGGGACGCCGACCCGGTTGTACGAGCGTTCCACGGACGCAACGGTCGCCGCAGTCGCCCGTCTCATCCCCCCGTCCCTGCAGCCCGCCCAGCCCGGCGCGGTCGCGGTCTCCCGCCCCTCGGACGCCCTCGCCGCGCGCGCTGCCGCCGACGAGGCGTTCACCGGGCTGCTGCTGGGCCTGGGTGCGATCGCGCTCGTCGTGGGCGGGATCGGGGTGGCCAACACGATGATCATCTCGGTCATCGAGCGGCGACGGGAGATCGGTCTGCGCCGTGCGCTCGGCGCCACCCGGCGGCACATCGCCGCCCAGTTCCTCAGCGAGGCGCTCCTGCTGTCGGCGCTGGGCGGCGTCGCCGGAGCGGGGATCGGGAGCGCGGTCACCGCGGTGGTGGCCGTGGCCAACGGATGGCTCCCCGTGGTGCCGCCCGGCGTCCCCGTCGTCGGCGTGGCCGCGACCCTGGGCATCGGCGCCGTCGCCGGGCTCTACCCGGCCCTGCGCGCTGCCCGCACACCACCGACGGTGGCACTGTCCGCGTGACCCGGCCGCTCGTAGCGGCCCGTGACCGGAACGGACGGTGTCACCGTCCGGCTGACCAGGCCGTCCCGCCCCGAGAAGCGCAGGGTTCGCGTGTGCGAGGGGGGCACGTTCCACCCTGCGGGCAGCTGCCCAGCCCCGGAGCGACGACCTCCCGGTGGCTCCGCAACAGCGCGCCGAGGACCCACCCGACGTCGGTCTGGGTGACCTGCTCGCTCTGCGGTGCAGGGGACGGACGCACCTGCCCATGGTGAGGCGGCGCGAGGTCGACCGGCTCCCTCGAACAGATCAGAGGTACCGCGGGCACACCATGATCGCCGGAGGATCACGGAGCGGGCCCGGGCGGTCGTCGGCCTCAGCCGGCCGTCGCGCGGGCGGCCTCGAGGATCAGGTCGGCGACCGCGCCGGGCCGGGAGACGGCGACGGCGACGGCGACGGCGACGGCGTGGGATGCCTCGACCTCGACGGCCGTGGACCGCGCGCGCTGGGCCATGGAGATCTGCGCCTCGGCCGGGACCGCGAGGTCCTGCCGCGTGACCAGGGTCCACGACGGGATGGTCCGCCAGGCCGCGACCGGGACGACCGGATCGGCCGCGTCAGCGCTGGTGTGTCGACCGCAGGAGGCGGGCCCGGCCTTCGCGTACGTCAGACGACCTTCGCGCCGACGGTGGATCGGGTCGGTTCCGGACCGATCGCGGCCCGCAGGGCCACGCGGGAGGTGATCCCCAGCTTCGGGAAGATCCGGTGCAGGTGCGTGCCGACCGTCCGGTGCGACAGGTACAGCCGCGCGCCGATCTCCCGGTTGGTCAGGCCCTGCGCCGCCAGCTGCGCGATCAGCACCTCCTGCGGGCTCAGCTGCTCGCGCGCCTCCGGGGTGCGCGGCCTGCTCTGCTCCCCGGAGGCGCGCAGCTCGTGGCGCGCCCGGTCGCCCCACGCAGCGGCGCCCAGAGCGTCGAAGGTGTCCCGGGCGGCCCGCAGCGGGGCCCGGGCCTCCGCCGGCCGCCGACGGCGGCGCAGCCAGGCGCCGTGGGACAGCTGCAGCCGGGCGCGGGCGAAGGGCCAGGCACCCAGGTCGGCTGCCAGGGCGGCCGAGAAGAGCTCCTCGGCGTCGTCCTCGGGAGCCAGGAGCGCTCGGCCGTACCGCAACCCGATGTGCAGCACCGGGGACGGCGTCCGCGCCGCGATCGCCTCCAGGTCCGCCAGGATCGGCTCGACCTCGGCCCGGTGCCCGCTGCGGACGGCGGCCTCCACCAGGTCGCCGACGGCGAAGCTGCGCACCACGGGGTGGTAGGCGGGGTCGGCGGGGTCGGAGAGACGGACGAGCTGGTCCCAGGCCGCCTGGTGCAGCCCCCCGTTGAGCGCGACCATGCCGCGGGCGAACTGCACGACCGCCAGGACGGCGTTCGAGTCGACCTGCAGCCCCAGCCGGGCCGCCTCGGCGAGGCGCTCCTCCACGTCCTCGGCGCCGCGGACCGCGGAGACCACCGACTGGACCACCAGGGCGACGGCCCTCATCAGCGGCTGGGCGGAGTCGGCGGCGAGCCGGACGGCCTCGTCCGCGGCCGTGGCGGCCAGGTCGAACCGCCCGGCGTTGAGCGCGCTCCAGGCCTGCACCGTCAGCACTCGGCCCAGGAGCCCGAGCCGGCCGTCGGCCCGGAGGCCCGCCAGCGCCGACGTCAGGATGTCCACGGCCAGCGGGAAGTCACCCACGACGCTCGCCGCGAAGCCGGCGGCCTGGGCCCGCGCCGGGTCCACCGGACCGTCGGACACGGCGCGCAGCCGTTCGAGGAGCATCGCCCCGCGATCGAACGGCGCCACGTAGCAGAGCACTTCCACCACGAGCACGTCGTCGGGGTCGAGTGCCTGCTCGACGACCTCCAGGAGGCGGGCGCGCGCCTCGGCGCCGGGATCGGCCCACCAGCACCGCAGTGACGCGGCCTGGAGGAACCGCAGCGCCTGGTCGGCCCGGCCGTCGGCGGCGGCCGCGGCGGCGACCTCGGTCAGCATCCGGGTGCCCGCGCGGACGTCGTGGATGCCCTCCTCGAACCCCTCCCGGATCACCGTCATGCGGGTCCGCTCCCGAGCCGGGACGTCGAGGACCGCCGTCTCGCGCAGGAGACGGTCGACGACGTCGGGCCGCCCCCACTCGAAGGCCAGTTCGGCTGCTTGCAGGTAGCGCCGCACCCGCTGCGCCGGGTCAGCGGTCAGTCGGGCGGCGCGCTCGAGCGCCGCCTGCGCCGCTGCCACGCCACCTCGGCGCTGGGCGCGCGCCGCGGCGTCCTCCAGTGCCGCGGCGACCGCGTCGTCCGGCGCATCGGCGGCCGCAGCCCGATGCCAGATCTGCCGGTCGCTGCCGCGCAGCGTCCCGGCCAGCGCGATGTGCGCCCGCTGCCGCTGGGCCAGGGTGGCCCGCTGCCGGATCGCGTGGCGGACCAGCGGATGACGGAAGGTCAGCTTCCCGCCGTCGGCGGCGACCAGCCCGACCTCGACCGCCGAGGTCAGTGCCTCCGCGGTGACCTCGGCGCCGCGGAGTGCGGACGCCGCGGCCAGGGCCTCCCCCAGGTCGCCCTCGTCCTCCAGCGCTGCGACGAGCAGCAGGTCCCGGGTCGCGTCGGGCAGCCCGGGGAGCCGGGCCGCGAACGCATGCTCCAGTCGCGCGGTCAGCGGCAGGGGTGCGCAGTCGTGCCCCGCGCCCTCCAGAGGCAGCTCCACCAGCGCGAGCGGATTCCCCGCGGCCACGGCCAGCAGACGCCGGCGGTCGGCCGGATCGAGTTGCGGCGCCCGGCGCGCCAGCACGTCCTCGGCGGCGCGACGGTCCAGGCGCTCCAGGTGGTGCTCGTCCAGCGCCGGACCGGAGAGGACGGACGGGAAGCCGTCGCGCTGAGCCGCCACCATCACCACCGCCTCGGACTCCAGCCGCCGCGCGACGAAACCGAGGACGTCGGCGCTGGGCCGGTCGAGCCAGTGCGCGTCGTCGATCGCCAGCACGAGGGGCTGGTCCGCGGCGCTGTCGCTGATCAACGTCAGGGCCGCCAGACCGATCAGGAAGAGCTCCGGTGCAGCGTCGTCGGTCATGCCGAACGCAGCCTTCAGCGCCCGCCGCTGCGGGGCGGGCAACGCGGGAAGGCGACCGAGCAGCGACCGGACCAGCTGGTGGAGGCCGGCGAACGGGAGGTTCATCTCGGACTCCACGCCGGTCGTGCTCAGCACCCGCAGCCCGCGTTCGGCCGCAGCGTCGCACACGTGGCGCAAGAAGGCGGACTTGCCGATACCGGGCTCGCCGCGGACGAGGACGGCGGCGCCGCGGTGGTGCACATCGAGGAGCAGTCGATCGAGCGCGTCGATCTCCGCGTCCCGGCCCACCAGGCCGGCCGCCACCACGTCCGCGCCCATCAGCGCCCACCACCGTCCGGCTGCTGCGCGGATCCTGCCCAGGCGATCCGCGACGCCCTTGACACCGCGGCAATATATTGCCATCGGGGCGCTGAAGTAAAGGCCCGATACGGGCTCTCTGGCTTCGAGACCACGAAATCCTGGCGGCCACACTGCCCGGTCCGGAGAAGCGCACGACCGGGCCGGGCGCCGTACGTCGTCCCAGCCCCTCCATGCGGTCGAGTGCCGGTCGCTCCCCAGCGCGTGGGTCACCGCCCGGCGTCGTCCTGCCCGAGCGCGTCCCGCCGTCGGGCGGCCCTGATCCGGGCGGCCGAGACGAGGCGGTCGTCGCCGTCGCGGAACCGCCGTCGTTCCGCGGCCAGCTGGCGGACGGCGATCAGCGAGGCCGGTTCACTGGTCAGCGACGTCGTGGCGGGGTGGTCCTCGGGCGAAGTCATGTCGCGGATGCTCGCCGGGCGCGAGGGCACGCACATCCGTCAGATGACCGGTCGTCGATGCCTCCCCCGAGGACGACGGTGCCCTGCTGGCGACCCGTTTCGGTCGCCCGGCAGACATCGGCGGCAGGGCCACTCCTCCCGGCGAGTTCGTCGTTCCTCGCGACCAGGAACAGCACCGGGCTCGGTCACATGACGGATGCAGAGCTGCCCGCCGTCGTCGAGCGTCCTACCCCTCACCCCGTCCGCCGGAGCCATCCCGGCCGGCGGACCCGACGCACACGAGGAGCCTCCGCCATGGGCACGATCACCACCGACGACGGAACCGAGATCTTCTACAAGGACTGGGGCACCGGTCAGCCGATCGTCTTCAGCCACGGCTGGCCCCTGTCGTCCGACGACTGGGACGCGCAGCTGATGTTCTTCCTGGCCCAGGGCTACCGGGTCATCGCGCACGACCGGCGGGGGCACGGCCGCTCCGCGCAGGTCAGCGAGGGACACGACATGGACCACTACGCCGACGACCTGGCCGCGCTGACCGCGCACCTCGACCTGCACGACGCGGTGCACGTCGGTCACTCCACCGGTGGGGGCGAGGTGGTCCGCCACCTGGCCCGCCACGGCCAGGACCGGGTGGCCAAGGCGGCGCTGATCGCCGCCGTGCCACCGCTCATGGTGCAGACCGACGCCAACCCCGGCGGCCTGCCCAAGAGCGTCTTCGACGGCATCCAGGAGCAGGTGGCCACCAACCGGTCGGCGTTCTACCGCGACCTCGCCGCCACTGCGTTCTACGGGTTCAACCGGCCCGGCGTGGAGCCGATCGAAGCGGTCATCCAGAACTGGTGGCGGCAGGGGATGACGGGGGGCGCCAAGGCCCACTACGACGGCGTCGTCGCGTTCTCCCAGACCGACTTCACCGACGACCTCAAGAAGATCACGGTGCCGGTGCTGGTCATGCACGGCGACGACGACCAGGTCGTGCCCTACGCGGACTCCGGTCCGCTCTCGGCCGAGCTGCTCCCCAACGGCACACTGAAGACCTACGTCGGCTTCCCGCACGGCATGCCGACCACGCAGGCCGAGACCATCAACGCCGACCTGCTGGAGTTCATCCGCTCCTGACCCGCCGGAGCGGGGGCCGAAGGACTCCCGGGCTCCCTGCGACGAGGCGATCAGCAGCCGGTGGACGCGTCGTTGGTGGAGCGAAGTACCGAGCAACACACAACGCCCGCGACGCCGAGTTCGACATGGTGGAGATCCACGGCGCCAACGGTTACCTCCTCCAACAGTTCATGTCGTCCAGCAGCAACCTGCGAACCGACGAGTACGGCGGCTCACTGGAGAATCGGGCCCGCTTCCCTCTGGAGGTCGTCGACGCCGTCGTCGACGCCTGGGACGCCGCACACGTCGGCGTGCGCATCTCACCGCTCATCAAGTTCGGCGGCCTCGACGACGCCGACGGGCTCGAGATGGGCCTCTATATCGCCGAACGGCTCAACGAGCGCAACGTCGGTCACCTCCACCTGAGCGAACCGGACTGGGCCGAGGGACCCGTTCTCGACGACGACTTCCGCGTCAAGCTCCGCGAAGCCTTCAGCGGCGTCATCATCGCCGCCGGCGGCTACGACGCTGCCAAGGCTGAGCGCGTGCTCCGGAGCGGATGGGCCGACGCCATCGCGTTCGGCAAGTCCTTCATCGCCAATCCCGACCTGCCCGCCCGTCTCGCCATCGGCGCCGGCCTCAACCCGCTGCGACCCGAACTCGTCTACGGCGGCGGCCGCGCCGGCTACACCGACTACCCCACCCTCGAGAGGTCTGCCTGACCATGCCGCACCAAGGGCTTGCCCCACCGTGCGTGGCTCGAGTTCCGGGGGCCTCGGGACGCGTTCAGCGGACAATCCGAGTGGGTGCGCCGAGGGGCAGGTGGCCGTTGGCATCGGGTTCCATCCATCGGAATCCGATGCCTGCTCCGCAGCTCGGGGCCGAGGAGCGGGACCCATGGCTCAGGTCGACAACGACCCGTACCGTCTCCTCGGTCGCGAGCGCGAGCCTGCAGCCGTCGACGCGTTCCTGGCCCGGGTCGAGGCTGACGGTGCCGCCCTCCTGCCGAGAGGCGAACCTGGCGCAGGCGAGTCGGCGCTTCTCGACGCTGCCGCCACGAAAGCGGTCGTCGGCGGGGTGCGGGTCGTCCGCGGTGGAGGCATCGAGCACGGGACCGGTGTGAGCTTCGCCGGTCTGCTCGAGCTCGTCGACCGGCTGGCCGACGAGCTCGAGCAGCTCCCCGCCCCGAGCCGGGAGGCGCTCCAGGTTGCCCTCGGCATCGGCTCGGGCCCCGCCGCGCATCGCTCGACGGTGGTGGGGCATCGCTGGCACTCCTCCGCCGGGCGGGCACCGGCACGCCGCTGCTCGTGGTGATCGACGACATGCACTGGCTGGACCGAGCACGAGCACGGCGTCCGGGTCGACGGCCTGCTCGACGACCTCCAGCAGGCGGGCCCGTGCCTCGGCGCCGGGATCGGCCCACCAGCACCGCAGTGACGCGGGTCCGCTCCCGAGCCGGGACGTCGAGGGCCGCGGTCTCGCGCAGGAGGCGGTCGACGACGTCGGGCCGCCCCCATCAGGAAGAGCTCCGGTGCAGCGTCGTCGGTCATGCCGGACGCCGCCTTCAGCGCCCGCCGCTGCGGGGCGGGCAACGCGGGAAGGCGACCGAGCAGCGACCGGACCAGCTGGTGGAGGCCGGCGAACGGAAGGGTCATCTCGGACTCAACGCCGGTCGTGCTCAGCACCCGCAGCCCGCGTTCGGCCGCAGCGTCGCACACGTGGCGCAAGAAGGCGGACTTGCCGATCCCGGCCTCGCCACGGATCAGGACGGCGGCACCGCGGCGCCGCACGCCGCGGAGCAGCCAATCGAGCGCGTCGATCTCCACGTCCCGGCCCACCAGGCCGGCCGCCATCACGTCCGCACCCATCAGCGCCCACCACCGTCCGGCTGCTGCGCGGATCCTGCCCGGGCGATCCGCGATCCCCTCGACGGCGGCGAGTCAGTGCGCGCGGGACAGTGCGGTGGAGGACCGATACGAGGTCCCTGGTTCCGACACGGCAAGGCGCCCGCGGCCGCCCGTCCGGTGAGCCACTGCCTCGTCTCGTCCTGCCCGACCGGGCCTCGCCGCCGGGCGGTCCGGATACGGGCGGCCGGAGACGAGGCGGTCGTCGCCGTCACGGAACTGCCGTCGCTCCGCGGCCAGCCGGCGGATGGCGATGAGCGAGGCCGACTCCCTGCTCTGCGGTGTCGTGGACGGGTCGTGGCTGGTCGTCACGGCGCGATGACGAGCTCCGCGATGGCGTCGCCGTCCATCGCGAAGCGGTAACGCAGGTCGACGATGCCACCGGGGAAGTTCCCCTCCAGGTGCTTGGTGGCGACCCAGTGCGCATCGTCGGAGCGCTCCACGGCGACGAGGGTGCTGGTGTACGTGAACTCGGCCCCGGCCTTGGCCAGGAAGCGCCGGATCTCCTCGGTCCCGCGATAGGTGATGCCGTCGTCGACCACCACGGCGGTCGGCGTGAAGGCGCGCAACGCGGTGTCCGCATCGCCGGCGTCGTGCGCAGCGAGGTAGCCCCGGATCGTTGCGGGGAGCTGGTCGGGCTGGATGTCGTTCGGTGTGGTCATGGCCCCACGGTGCGGCCTTCCGCGGCGGGAAGGTCAAGCGCTGGACTCTCCCCCAGGGGGAGGGGGCACAGTGCATGCGTGCTGGCGATCGGCGAGTTCTCCCGGCTGACCCACCTGAGCGTGCGCACCCTGCGCCGGTACCACGACGCCGGCCTGCTCGAGCCCGCGGCCGTGGACTCCACGACCGGATACCGCTACTACAGCGCGGAGCAGATCCCGATCGCCCAGGTCATCCACCGGCTGCGCGATCTGGACGTCCCGCTGTCCGACGTCCAACGGATCCTGCGCTCTCCCGACCCCGGGACACGTGCCGCCCTCGTCGCCGACCACCTGCAACGACTCGAGTCGGAGCTGGATCGGACCCGCGCCGCGGTGATGTCGCTGCGTCGGCTGCTCCGGCCGGAGCCGGCCCCGTTGGACGTCGAGCTCCGCACGGTCCCGGCGACGACGGTGGCCGCGGTCGAGGACGACGTGGCGCACGAGGAGGTGCTCGGCTGGTACGCCGGCGCCATGGCCGAGCTGGACGCCGTGGTCCGCCAGCCGACCGGTGCTCCGGGCGGGCTCTACGACAACGGGCTGTTCGAGGACGGCCGCGGGCACCTTCTCGTGTACCGACCGACGGCGGAACCGCCGCGCAGCGGCCGGGTGCACCCGGTGACCCTGCCGGCCGTCGAGCTCGCCGTCACCACCCACGTCGGGGAGCACGACGACATCGACGTCACCTACGGGGAACTCGGCACCTGGGTGGTGAGCAACGCGCTGGCCGTTGCCGGGCCGGTACGGGAGACCTACCTGGTCGGCCCCCGCGACACCGCCGACCCGGCTGCCTGGCGCACCGAGATCGGCTGGCCTGTCTTCCGGATGGCCCCGCGATGAGCGGTCAGCCCGTCCGCTGCCTGCGACGGCGTCGACCACGCCGACTCCTCGGTTGCTGTCGCGGCCGGCACAGGGAGCCGGAGCGCGACCCGGACGGCGCGACCCGGACGGCGCGACCCGGACGGGGCGCGGTGGCGCCGCCGGGATCGACGGCATCCCGACGTGCTCGGGTGCCTCTCTAGCGTCGCCCCGTGCGCGCTGTGCGGATCACCCGCTTCGGCGGCCCCGAGGTCATGGACGTCGTCGACCTGCCCGATCCCACCCCCGGGGACGGCGAGCAGCTCTACGAGGTGAGCTCCGCAGGCGCCAACTTCGCCGACACCCACCACCGGCTGTCGTGAGAGGTCCGTGAGCCTGGACTACCCGCAGGCTTTCAACCACGACGCTTCACCTGCCGTGCGGCCGGGGCAGCGGTACGCCCCCGGCCATCGCCTCACGGGAGGCACGCCGCCGATGCTCCGGCGTGGGGGCCCGCCCGACGAGTCAACTGAACCAGGAGCAGTCTTCCGCCCGTACGGTGGCGCGATGATCGACCAGGAGGAGTTGTTCCGGCTCTACGGGCCGTGGCTCCGCCGCATTCCTGCCGACGCCGCCGCGCTGTTTGCGGGGTACGGCGGGCGGTGGTGGATCGCCGGCGGGTGGGCCGTCGAGGCCTTCACCGGCGTCTCGCGCGACCATGCCGACATCTACCCCAGCATCCCCCGCTCGGACGTAGCCGACCTGCACCGACACCTCGCCGGCCGGCTGGACGTGTGGGCCGCCGACAGCGGTGCGCTCCGTCCAGTGCTCGATCCCGCGGAGGAACCCGTGCCCATGAGCTGCGGCAACCTCTGGTTGCGCAGCAGCGGGGTCGCCCCCCTGGGAGTACGACGTCCTCCTGATGAACGCAACGACCACCACGTGGACGTACAAGCGCGACGACCGCATCACGCGACCGCTCGACGACATCCTCTGGACCGCTGACGGCATCAGCTACCTGCGACCCGAGGTCCAGTTGCTGCATAGGGCGCCAGCGCTACGCACCAAGGACCAACAGGACTTCAACGCCTGCCTCCCCCTGCTCGACGGCTCAGACCGCGCATGGCTGGTCGAAGCCCTTCACCTCGCACACCCCGGCCACCCCTGGCTGGACGAGATCTAGCTGTACTGACCCGAGAGGTTGGTGACGCGGGTGGCGGGAGGTTGGCCGCCGAGGGCGGTGTGGCCGCGGCAAGCCTTGGCATCGACGCCGAACCGAATGAGACCCTGCCTTCAGAAGTGCTGCCGAGTGTCACGTCTGCAGCGGAGCGGGCCCGGCTGCAACTGTGGGCCGCCGCGGACGGCGAAGTCCCCTGGGACCGGCTGCTGTTCAGCTGCAAGGAGGCGGTCTACAAGGCCTGGTTCGGGCGCGCCGGACGGTGGCTGGACTTCTCCGACGTCGAGATCGATGCCTACGCCGGGCACTTCGTGGCGACGCTGCTGGTGCCCGGCCCACTGCCCGACCAGGGGCCCGGGGTCCAGCTCCGAGGACGGTGGGCCGTGCGTCACGGGCTGGTCGTCACGACCGTCCTCGTCCGGCCCGATGGGCATCCGATGACTGCGTGACGGGTGGCTCCCGCCGTGCCCTCGCTCGATCAGGTGCGGGGCTGCGAGGTTGCGGCAGCCTGGTCCTGCTCCGCCACCCGCCCGGCGCCGGGCTGTGTCCGGCGGCGCACCAGGCGGTCGATGACCAAGCCGAGGGTGGCGGCGAAGGCGATCCCGGCCACAGCCCCGAGAAGTGGTTGGTCCTCCACCCATCGGCCACCCAGCGCCCCCACGCCAACCGAGTACGTCGCCCAGGACGCACCGCCGAGAGCCGACAGGACGAGGTTCGGACCTACTCCTGCCGCGCTGAAGGCGGCCAGACCGATGACGACCGACTCACTGGGCACCGGTGGCAGCAAGCCGTCGAACACCGCGAGCAGGAACACCACCGGCAGACCCACACGGCGGCGGCGTTCACCTCGATGAAGGTGTTCAGCGCATCGAGCACGACGCACCTCCCGCTCGTGCCGGTCGAACGGCGACCGGGGTTGCGTGCGGGGTACCCGGGTCGGCGGGCACGAAAGGACGGCGACAGCCGCGCCGCCGGGCCGAGCAGGTCAGGCATCACGGGTCCGCAGCCGGGCGTACCCGGCGCCCAGGCACAGCCCGGCCCAGACGACCAGCACGAGGACCGCCGTGATCCATCCGTACGGGTCGTTGTCCTGGGTCAGGAGCACGTTCCCCGCGGTGTCGGGGAGGTAATCGCTGGCGTCGTTGAGCCAGTCGAGGGTGGTGACCCGCAACAGCGGCGGGACGGCGAGCAGCAGCATCGTGATGGCGGTGATCGTCCCGGCGGCGCTGCGGAGCAGGGTGCCCAGCCCCAGGGTGATGGCCCCGAGGAGAGCCAAGTAGCCGCCGGCACCCACCGTCGTCCACACGAGGTCGCTCAGGACGAAGTCGCCGTAGTCCCCGGCCAGCGGGGCGACCGCGGCCGTGCCGACCAGGCACAGCAGGACGCCGGACAGGAAACTGAGCACCAGCACCACGACCAGCTTGGCCAGCAGCATGCGGCCACGGAGCGGCACGCTTTGCAACGTGGTGATGATCGACCGCGTGGAGTACTCGCTGGCGATCAGCAGGGTCGCTATGGCGAGGACGGGCAACTGCGCCAGCGCCAGCCCGTCCATCGCCGCGTGTGGCGCCGGCCGGGTGACGTCGAACCCATTGTCACCGCTGGCCGCCATGGACATCCCGACGACGACGCCGATGATCACCATCAGCGCGAGTGCGACGACGACGCTCCACAGCGTGGAGCGGAGGGACAGCAGCTTGATGCGCTCGAAGGCGATGGCGCCTCGGAGACCGGCGCCGGCGTCGGCCGGGGCGAGGTGGTCGGAGACGTCCTGGCCGGCCGTCGTGGTGGAGGTGGACACGGAGATCCCTTCCTAGCTCTGGGTGGCCGGAGTCGAGGACTGCTGCGCCGCGTTGGACGTCCCGTACACGACCGAGGACGCCGTCAGCTCCATGTACGCGTCCTCGAGGGTGGCCAGCCGGGAGGCAAGCTCGTAGATCCGCACGCCGTTCCGGAACGCCAGCTCGCCGATCTCGTCCAGCGAACCGCCGGTGACCAGCAGGGCGTCGTCGGCATCGGTCACGCGCATGCCGGCCTGGTCCAGGTGACGGCGCAAGACAGCCGCCTCCGGGCTGCGTACCCGGATGGCGTTGGACGTGCTGGTCGCGATGACCTCCTGCATGGGCGCGTCGATGATCAGCTTCCCGCGCCCGATGACGATGAGGTGGTCGGCGGTGTCCTCCATCTCGCTCATCAGGTGGCTGGACACCAGCACGGTCCGCCCCTCGTCGGCCAGCCCCCGCATCAGCTGGCGGATCCACCGGACGCCATCGGGGTCGAGGCCGTTGACGGGCTCGTCGAGCAACAGGACGGCCGGATCACCGAGCAGGGCTGCGGCGATCGCGAGGCGCTGCCCCATGCCGAGGGAGAACTCACCGACCCGCTTGCCCTGCACGTCCGCGAGCCCGACCCGCTCCAACACCGCGGCGGCCCGCGAGGTGGGGATGCCGTTGCTGCGCGCCATCCCGCGGAGGTGGGCGACCGCAGTCCGGCCGGGGTGCGCGGCCCGGGCGTCCAGAGCGGCGCCGACGACCCGCAACGGAGCTGCCAGCGAGGCGTAGGGACGGCCGTTGACCAGAGCCGCGCCCGAGTCCGGCCGGTCCAGCCCCGTGATCATCCGCATGGTCGTGCTCTTGCCGGCCCCGTTGGGGCCCAGGAAGCCGGTCACCCGGCCGGCCTGGACCTCCAGGGTCAGGTCGTCGACGGCTGTCTGGTCGCCGTACCTCTTCGTCAGGTTCTGCAGCGAGATCATGCCGGGCTCATCTCCATGCCGTCGACGCTAGGGACGGCCCTCACCAGGTCGCTGCTGCCGATCGGCAGCAGTGACCCTTACTTTCGTCAGCGTTCCCGGGGAGCGGGCCGATCGCGGCGGTAGCGTGCCGGCCATGATCACGAGGGCGGTCCGCGGATCCACGGCGCGCGTGAACCGCGCCGACCGCATCGACGCACTCTGGGCGGCGCTGTTGGTGGGCCCCCTCGTCGTGGGCGGCCCGTCGAACTCCCTGACCGTCGCCACGGTGGTGGTCATCCTTGCGGGCGTGGCCGCCAGCAGGCGGTCGCCGCTGGTCTCGCTGGTTCTGGCGTCGCTGCTCAGCGTGCTGCCGGCCACCTCCGAAGACGAGCTGCTCAACGCCTGGCCAGTCGTGCCCATGGCAGTCCTGGGTTTCCTGGCCGGGCGGCGGGCCGTCGACACCCGGGGAGCGCTGACCACCTTCTCCGCGATCGCTGCCCTGGGCCTCGCCGTGGCCACGGCCCAGGGGGAAGGCTGGACGTGGCTGCTCACCCTGGTCGTCGAGCTGGCCGTCGTCCTGCCGTGGTGGCTGGGGCGGCACCTGCGGCTCCGGGCCGATCTCGCCTCCGCCGGATGGGAGCGGGCGGCGCGGTTGGAGCGCGCCCAGCGAGTCGTCGCCGAGCAGGCCCGGTTGCGTGAGCGGGCGCGCATCGCCGAGGACATGCACGACTCGCTGGGGCACTTCCTGAGCCTGCTGGCCCTGCAGGCCGGTGCGCTGGAGATGAAGGCGTCCTTGGACCCCTCCACCCGTGAGGCAGCGGCCCAACTGCGGGCCACCGCCGTTGACGCGACCAGTCTGCTGCACGAGACCATCGGCATGCTCCGCGAGGTGGCCGAGCCGGTCACCGGCGACCCGGCGCAGGAGAGCATCAGCGCGCTCGTCGACCGGGCCCGGGACTCCGGCGCACCGGTGACCCTCGAGTGCACCGGCGAGCGTGCGGACCTCGCCACGATGGTGGACCGGGCCGCGTACCGGGTGGTGCAGGAGTCGCTGACGAACGCGATCAAGCACGCACCCGGGGCGCCGGTGACCGTCTCGGTCGCCTACGGGGCGGACGTGACCCGGGTGGAGGTGTGCAACCCGCTGACCCCGGCAGCGCGCCCCGAGGTGGAGTCGGGGGTGGGACGGGGCCGGGGGCTGCTCGGGCTGCACGAACGGGTGCGTCTGCTCGGCGGGTCGCTGCGCTCGGGGCCACGGGACGGGGTGTTCTCGGTCGTGGCCACGCTGCCCAGTCGGGGGGCCGAGCCCGGGGAGCCGACCGCCGACCAGGTGCCTGGGTGGTCCGCGCCGGACAACGGTCAGCACCAGGTGCGGAACCGCGTGCGCAGCCAGCAGTGGCGAGCCGCCTACGTGCCGCTCGCGCTGGTGGTCGCCCTGGCCGCGGCGTTCCTGGGCCTGCGGACGTATACCACGACGACGCTGGCCCTGGACCCCCAGGACTACGCCAGGATGACCCCCGGCCAGGAGCGCGCGGAGATCGCCGACCTCCTGCCGCCGGCCCGGATGACCGAGACGCTGCCGGTCGTCCCCGAGCCGTCGGTGCCCTCGGGTGCCACCTGCGAGTACTACCGGACCACCGCGAACCCCTTCGACCTGTCCAACGACCTGTTCCGGCTCTGCTTCGACGCAGACGGCGTGCTGGTGTCCACCGACCGGCTGTCCGAGGACACCGGGGCCCTCCCGTGACCGGCGCCCCCGAAGGCCCCAGCCCGCGGACCCGGGTGGTCATCGCCGACGACGAGGCCATGGTCCGGGCCGGTGTCCGCGCCATCCTCAGCAGCGAGCCGGCCATCGAGGTGGTGGCCGAGGCCGCCGACGGTCGGACGGCGATCGACCTGGTCCGGACCCACCGCCCGGACGTGGCCGTGCTCGATGTCCGGATGCCGGGACTGGACGGTCTCACTGCAGCCATCGAGATCCACACCGTGTCACCGGCGACGGCAGTGGTCGTCCTGACCACCTTCGGCGAGGACGCGTACATCGCCCGAGCCCTGGACGCGGGCGCCAGCGGGTTCCTGCTGAAGGCCTCGGACCCGCGCGAGCTCATCGCCGCGGTCCGCGCCGCGGCGGTCGGCGCGGCATACCTCTCCCCCGCGGTGACCGGCAAGGTCAGCGCCGCGCTGCGGCGCAGCCACCTCTCCCCCGGCGCGGCGGCGGCCCGGGCGCGGATCTCCGCGCTGACCGACCGGGAGCGCGAGGTGCTCAGCCTCATCGGCGTCGGCCTGTCCAACGCCGAGATCGCTGCTCGGCTCTACGTCGTCGAGGGGACCGTCAAGGGCTACGTGAGTGCCATCCTCACCCGCCTCGACGTCCGGAACCGGGTGCAGGCCGCCATCCTCGCGCACGAGGCCGGCCTGGTGCCGCCGGACGGCCTCGCCGCTCCCTGAATCACCGCGGTCGGCCGGACCGGTAAATGGTCGGAGAAGTCGCCGCGCCAGCACCCCTTAACCTCCGGCCATGCGAGCTGTGCAGATCACCCGCTTCGGCGGTCCCGAGGTCCTCGACGTCGTCGACGTCCCCGAGCCGGAGGCCGGTCCCGGCCAGCAGGTCTACGACGTCTCCGCCGCCGGCGTCAACTTCGCCGACACGCACCAGCCGCAGTCGCCCAACTGACCTGAGACCACGGGGTCACGCTCAGGCCACGACATTCACGGAAACCGCGCGGTCGCTCCCGCCCCCGACCCGATCGAGGGGCAGACTCTCCGAGATGAGACGCGCACGGGTCTTCGTCGCCCGCGCCACTCACGACACGGCTGTTGTGCGACAGCTTGAGAGATTGGCTGCCGAACTTCCTCAGTATGAACTCGTACGGATTCCGGTTCGTCCGTATTGGAAGGTGCTCGCCTGGTGGGCTATCCGGCGCTGCGACGTGTTCGTCTTTGTTTCTACGTCGCGTAGCCGACGCTCGCCGCATTGCCTCTGGGAGGCTCGCGTGGCAGCTAGGTACGGGCGGCCCGCTATCACGCTGACCCAAGACCAGCTACCCCGCTTGCCTCGCTTGGTAGATCGAGTGCGGTCCGCTGACCACTTCTGACGCGCTCACTTCAGGCCATTGGCCAGAGGGTGCTGATACCGCGACGCGTCCAGCAGGGATCGGTTCATGGCCTGATGCCAGTCGGCATTCTCGCGCTCCAAGACCGCCTCCGTCTCCAGAATCACTTCCCGCAGCGGCATGATGGGTGATTGTCCGTCATCTAAGGCCACAGCCCTGGTCCGCACACTGTCTAGTTCTGCGACAGCCGCAGAGCACAGGCTGACTTTGTCCTGCCACCGAGCCCTCTGCCGCAAGATCACGATCGTAGACGCGGCAAGGATGAGAATCGGGATCCAAACGGCAGCAAAGGTCTCTGAAGCGACTGCGGTAGCACTTCCCGCGAGAGCGGCAGACGTGCCTACAGTCAACAGTTCTCTACGTCGCAGCTTCTGGGCCGTCGTCCGGTAGTAGCGCAACTGTCCCACGACACGATCAGTCACGTATGCGGCCCTTGTCGGGTCGGCGAACTCGTTGAGAGCTTGAGGGAGTGACGCAGGTCGACCCGCAGACTCGGTGATGACCCCCAGAGGAACACCGGCACGCAGAACGTCTTGATCCACCACCGCTAGGAGCGCCACCAATGCTGCATCAGCGTCCGCGTCACCATTAAGTCGAGCAGCTTGTCGACGGTAGATGGCATGTTGGACCGATTCCGCCGCGTGGCGCAGAGCCAGCCAGTTCCTGCTCGGGACCAGGGTGTCCGACAGGGTGCTGCCCACGGCCAGAAACAGCGGTAGCGCCAGAAGGATCCATTTCAGAGGTCCGAAGCCACCCAGGATTCCGTATGCGACCGAGAGGACCGCGAGCAGCAACGCCCCCACAGCCAGGGCTCCCTGGAACCGGCGGGTCCACGCCTGCTCCGATCGGGCCGCACTGTCGAAGGCACCAAAGCGGGCCCATGCAGAGCGGGTGACACGGTCGCGGTTGAGCCTCCACCGAATGCGGCGATTCAACAGCTCCACCGAATCGTGCGAGATGTCGTGGACTTCCACGTCAGCCGAACGCAGCCCTTCCCATCTGTCATCGAAGGATGGCTCGAAGCCCAGCACTTCCAGCCAGCGAGCCCGCCAACCGCCCCGGCGCTGCACAGCTGACGTCAGCTGGTCAGCTGCTCTACCGGTGCCTGCGAGCGCGAGCACCGGCCACCCGGCCGCCATGAAGGCGGCCGCCTCACTTCGCGAGACGTCACCTCCGTTGGCCAGCAGGACGACGCCCTGCTCGCGTTCGGCCGTCAACTCCTTGGCCAGAGCCAGCAGGACATTGGTCTCCGAGCCCCACGTCTCACCGGCGGTCAGCACGAACTTGTGATGGTTGGGGTCCAGTACGACCCGACCGTCGTCGTCCTCGACGGCTTCCATGACGTGTCTGACTTGGCGTCTCGGGGCCACTCCCAGCAGCTCGACGCCGGGCCACCCGAGCGAAACCTCGCCGATGAGCTGCATGACGCCGGAACTGGTTCCGCCGGAGATGACGAGCGCGCCGGCGCTGCGTGCTGCCGGCAGAACTCCGCGATCGAGAAGGACCCTGACGGCGGCCGCATGCGCCTCCGACAAGTCCCCGGCACCTCCGATGAGGACCAGCACGGCACGCGGCTCGGACAAGCTGAGTGCTTCGAGGGCATGCTCCACGTGCGTCGAGTCGACGACATGCACTACCTGGTCCACGCCGTCAAGATGCGCGCGCGGGTACGTCGCGACGGCGATGTCTCCCACGGGGGGACACTGTCAGCGCTCGATAGAGCTGCAGTCGCGACACGCGGCGAAAACGGGCTTCCTCTACCGTCCACTACTCACAGTTACGTGCCCTGTCGACTTGCGCAAAGGCTCAATCCCCAGACCACTCGGTCGGGACCTGTCCCGACGTCCACGAGAACTGGCCACTGAACCGACCGTCTCTGACTCGGCCGACGTCGGACACGTCCGTCCATACGCCAGGCCATAGCGTGCTGCCCATGAGAGCAGTTCAGATCACCCGCTTCGGCGGCCCCGAGGTCATGGACGTCGTCGACCTCCCCGACCCCGTCCCCGGGAACGGGGAGCAGCTCTTCGACATCAGCTCGTCCGGCGTCAATTTCGCTGATACACACCAGACGGAGAACAGCTACCTCGCCCCGCAGGAGCTGCCGCTGGTCCCCGGCGCGGAGTTCGTCGGCACCCCGGCCGGCGGCGGGCAGCGGGTCGTCGGGCTGCTGGCCGGCGGCGGCTACGCCGAGCGGGTCGCGGCCAACACCCGGCTCACCTGGCCGGTGCCCGACGAGGTCACCGACGAGCAGGCCCTCGCCGTCGTCCTCCAGGGCGCCACCGCCTGGCACCTGCTGCGCACCTCCACCCACCTCTCCCCCGGCGAGGCCGTGGTGGTGATCGCCGGGGCCGGCGGGGTCGGGACGCTGGCGATCCAGCTGGCCAAGCACTGGGGCGCCGGCCGGGTGATCGCCACCGCCTCCAGCCCGGAGAAGCGGGCGCTGGCCGAGTCCCTCGGCGCGGACGCCACCGTCGACCCGGCGCTCGCCGACGACGACCCGAAGACCTTCACCGCCGCGCTGCGCGAGGCCAACGCCGGCCGCCCGGTCGACGTCGTGCTGGAGATGACCGGCGGCACCGTCTTCGACGGCGCCCTCTCCGCGCTCGCCCCGTTCGGCCGGCTCGCCGCCTACGGCACCGCCGGCCGGGTGCCGCCCAAGCCGGTGAACCCGCAGGCGCTGATGGGCACCAGCCGCGCCGTCGCCGGGTTCTGGCTGGCGCACTGCTTCCGCCGTCCGGAGATGCTCGACGCCGCGATCACCGACCTGCTGGCGCTCGTCGCCGCCGGCACGCTGCGCCCGGTCGCCGGCGGCCGATACCCGCTGACCGCCGTCCGCGAGGCGCACCAGGACCTGCTCGCCCGCCGCTCCACCGGCAAGCTCGTCCTCGACCCCACCCGCTGACCCCGGGCAGAACGGCAGCACGATGCCTCATCGTGCCGACGAGCGCCCGGTGCTGCGGTAGCTTCGCGGACGCCACCCCATCGATCTTCAGGATCGATCCCCGACTCCCTGGGTCGAAGACGCCGACCTGGCCGCCGAGACCGACGATCCGAAGGCCCTCGCCCGACGGTCGTCCCCGTTCGGAAGCTGAGACCGATGTCCTCACACGCCCCGCGCGCCGTCGTGCTCGTCCGTCCGCACCGGTTCCGGCCCAACGAGCTGACCCGGGTCGACAACGCCTTCCAGACCGAACCCGCGCTGGGCGCCGAGGCAGTGGCCGCCCGGGCACGCGACGAGGTGACCGCCCTGGCCGACGCCCTGACCGCGGTCGGCGTCACGGTGCACCTCTTCGACGACCACGACGCCGACCGCCCGGACAGCGTCTTCCCGAACAACTGGCTGACGACCCACCCCGACGGGCGGGTGGCGCTCTTCCCCATGTTCGCCCCCAACCGCCGCAGGGAGCGCCGTGCGGATGTCGTGGGGCTGCTGCAGGAGCGGTACCACGTCGAGCAGGTGGTGGACTTCTCCGAGCTGGAGCGCGAGGGGATGTTCCTCGAGGGGACCGGCGCCATGGTCCTCGACCACCAGGAACGGATCGCCTACACCGCCCGCTCCCTGCGGGCGCACCCCCGCGCGCTGGACCGGTTCTGCGCCTCGTTCGGCTACGAGCCGGTGCTGTTCGACGCCGCGGACGCCGCCGGCCGGGCGGTCTACCACACCAACGTGCTGATGGCGGTCGGCACGTCGGTGGCGCTCGTCGGACTCGACATGATCACCTCGCCCGCCGACCGGGCCCGCGTCGCCGACCGGCTCAGCGCGACCGGCCGGGAGGTCATCGCGCTCTCGGAGCGCCAGGTGCACGAGTTCGCCGGCAACGCCATCGAGCTGGCCGGCCGGGAAGGGCCGGTGCTGGCACTGTCGGCACGGGCCGCCGCCAGCCTCACCCCCGCGCAGCGGCGGCGGATCGAGGCGACGACCCAGCTGCTGCCCACGGCCGTGCCGACCGTCGAGCTGGCCGGCGGCTCCGTGCGGTGCATGATCGCCGGCATCCACCTCCGGGCCCGGAGCAGCGCCGCCGGACTCCCGGCACCGGCCACCCACTCCGGCACCTCGCACCTCCCGGGGCGCCACGGCGAGCGGGCCGGCCGCGGCCGGCACGACCCCGACGTCGTGACCGTGCTGCCCGCGGGCAGCGGCACCCCGGCGCTGCAGCCCACCCGCTGAGCCTCGAGGGCCTCAGAGCAGGCGGTTGGTCCAGAGCAACGAGCCGACGACGCCGAGGAAGGTGAACAGCAGCCCGCCGCGGACGAACCACGGGCTGATGTCCTGCAGCTCGCTGGTGTAGCCGATCTGGCTGCCCAGGTCCTCGTAGACCTCCTCCAGCTCCGCGGCGCTCGCCGCCTGGCTGTAGCTCCCGCCGGTCTCCTCGGCGATCTGCTCCAGCGTCGCGCGGTCGACCGGCACCGGCACCACCTCGCCGTTGAGGTCGAGCGTGCCGTAGTCGGTGCCGAACGCGATCGTCGACACCGGCACCTCGGCGGCGTTGGCCGCGTCGATCGCCTGGGTCTCGTCGCGGCCCATGGTGCTGTAGCCGTCGGACAGCAGCACGATCCGCGCCGGCGGCACCGACGCACCCTCGGACTCCAGCGACGCCTGGTAGTTGCTGATCGCGGTCAGCGAGGTGAACACCGCCTCCCCGATGGCGGTCGCCTCGGCCAGCTCCAGGTTGTCGATCGCCGTCCGCACCGCGGCGCGGTCGGTGGTCGGGGTGACCAGCGTGCTCGCGGTGCCGGCGAAGGCGACCAGCCCCAGGTTGATCCGGGCCGGCAGCACGTCGACGAACTCCTTGGCCGCCACCTGCATCGCCTGGAACCGGTCGGGTTCGACGTCGGCGGCGCGCATCGACAGCGACACGTCGACCGCCATCACCACCGTCGCCCGCTCGCGCGGCACCCGCACCTCCGTGCTGGGCTGGGCGAGGGAGAACACCAGCACGCCGAGGCCCAGCGCGACCAGGCCGAAGGCGACGTGCCGACGCCACCCCGGCCGCTTGGGCACGAGCGAGCCGAGCAGCGCGACGTTGGTGAACCGAGCCGCGTACCGCGCGCGGCGCAGCTGCAGGACCACGTACAGACCGACGACGGCGAGCACGGCCAGCAGGGCGAGCAGCCACAGCGGCGACTGCAGGGTCATCGGGAAGCTCCTCCAGAGCCGGCGCGCCGGCGGTCTGCCACGAAACGGACGACGTCGGCCAGCCAGTCGCGGTCGGTGCGCAACCGCAGGTGCGCCGCCCCCGTCCGGCGCAGCCCGGCGGCGATCTCCGCGCGCTGGGCGGCCGCGCCCTCGGCGAAGCGACGGCGGAACGCCGCGTCACCGGTGGGCACCTCCAGGGTGCGCCCGCTCTCCGGGTCGACGACGGTGAGCAGCCCCACGTCGGTCAGCTCCAGCTCCCGCGGGTCGACGACCTCGACGGCGAGCAGCTCGTGCCGGGCGGACAGCCCGCGCAAGGGCCGCTCCCACTCGGCGTCGCCCAGGAAGTCGGAGATGACCACCACCAGCCCGCGGCGGCGCTGCGGCCGGCGCAGCAGCTCCAGCGCCGCGGCCAGGTCACCGCGGCGGCCACCGGACGCGCGGGGGGTGGCGACCACCGAGCGCAGCAGCCGGTCGGCGGCCAGCCGCCCCGGCGCCGCCGGGTACCGGACGACCCGCTCCCCCGTGGTCACGATCGCGCCCAGCCGGTTGCCGCCGCGCACCGTCAGGTGGCTGACCGCGGACAGCGCGGCGATCGCCAGGTCGCGCTTCTCGCACTGCCCGGTGCCGAAGTCCAGACTCGCCGACAGGTCGACCACCGCCCAGGTCTCCAGCTCCCGGTCGGCGATCGTCTCCCGGACGTGCGGCACCTGGGTGCGGGCGGTGACCGGCCAGTCCATCCGCCGGACGTCGTCACCGGGGTGGTAGCTGCGGGAGTCACCGGCCTCGCTGCCCGAGCCGGGCACCAGGCCGAGGTGGTCACCCTGCAGCAGGCCGTCGAGCCGCCGGCGCACGGTCAGCTCCAGCCGGCGCAGCAACACCTCCGAGGGGCCGCTGCCGAAGTGCGGCGGGGCGCCGCGGTCCGGCTGGGGCGCCGGGACGCCGGTCACCCGCGCTGCGGCCCGGCGCCGTCGGGCCGCTCACCCTGCGCCGCGGTCGAGCCGGTGTCCTGCGGTCCGGGGGCCTGCTGTCCCGACATGTGATGGCCGTTGGGCGCCGACGGCTGCCCCCACGGCTGCGGCTGACCCTGACCCGGCTGCCCCCAGCCCTGCGGGCCGGGCTGCTGCTGGGCCTGGGGATGCGGCTGACCCCAGCCGGGCGGCGGGCCCTGCGGCGGCTGACCGGCCGGGCCGAAGCCGGGCACCGTCGGGCCGCCGGGCACGCCGGGGCCGAAGCCGCCGGCCCGCTGCCGGGGGGTGACCTGCGGCAGCGGCACGCTCTCCACGATCCGCCGGACCACGTGGTCGGCCGGTACGCCGTCGGCCAGTGCGTCGTAGGAGAGCACCAGCCGGTGGCGGAGCACGTCACCGGTGACGTCAAGGACGTCCTGCGGCAGCACGTAGTCGCGGCCACGGATCAGCGCCAGGGCGCGGCTCGCGCCGATCAGGCCCAGCGACGCACGGGGGCTGGCGCCGTAGGACACCCACCCGGCGACGTCGGGCATGCCGTGCTCGACCGGGGCGCGGGTGGCCACCACCAGCCGGACGACGTAGTCGACCAGTGCGTGGTGGACGAACACCTCCGAGGCGGTCTTCTGCAGCCGGCGGACGTCGTCGGGTTCGAGCACGCGCTCGGCGACCGGCGGGACCGAGCCCATCCGGTAGATGATCTCCCGCTCCTCCTCCGGGCTCGGGTAGTCGACGAGCACCTTGAGCAGGAACCGGTCGCGCTGGGCCTCGGGCAGCGGGTAGACGCCCTCGTTCTCGATCGGGTTCTGCGTGGCGAGCACCAGGAACGGGTCGGGCAGCTTGTGCGTGACCCCGCCGATGGACACCTGCCGCTCGGCCATGACCTCCAGCAGCGCCGACTGCACCTTGGCCGGCGCCCGGTTGATCTCGTCGGCGAGCACGAAGTTGGCGAACACCGGGCCGAGCTCGGTGTCGAAGGAGTCCTGCCCGGACTTGTAGATCCGGGTGCCGACGATGTCGGCCGGCACCAGGTCGGGGGTGAACTGCAGCCGCGAGAAGCGCCCGCCGACGACGGTGGCCAGCGTCTCCACGGCCAGCGTCTTCGCCACCCCGGGCACGCCCTCGAGCAGCACGTGCCCGCGGGCCAGGAGGCCGACCAGCATCCGCTCGACCAGGCGGTCCTGGCCGACGATGACGCGCTTGATCTCGAAGAGGGCCCGCTCGAGCCGGGCGGCGTCGACGGAGGGCGGGGTGGGCTGCTGCTGGGCAGGCGCGCTGCTGGCGGCGGTCACCCGGCCAGTGTCCTACAAGCAGCTGTGCGGGGCCCCGACCCGCACCGGTCGCGGCCCGGGTGACGTGGTGCCCGGCAGGGTGGTCCGGTCGTTCCATCCACCGGAGTGGAGAGCCCCCCTCTGCGTTCCTCGCCCTGCTAGCCTGAGCCTCGCGTCGGGCAGCTCCCCCCGTGGCTGCCCGACGCCCTTCTCCCTCCGGTACGGCAACCCGCTCAGCCGGTCGGCCGCACCGCGCCGAAGTACGTCGAGCTCGACGTGCGCGCCGAGGAGATCCGCACCGTCTGCCCCCGGTCCGGCGCCTCGATCATCTGGCCGCCGCCGATGTACAGCGCCACGTGCACGATCGCCCCCGACGTCGGGTTGGCCCGGCCGTCGTCCCAGAACAGCAGGTCGCCCGGCTGCAGGTCGCCGACGGCGACCCGGTGGGCGCTCAGCCGGTTGTACTGCTCCCGGCTGGTGCCACCGATCCGGATGCCCGCCTGGGCGTAGGCGTACTCGGTGAGCCCCGAGCAGTCGAAGCCCCACACGCCGGCGTCCGGCGGGATCCCGTAGCTGGGGCCCTTGCTGCCGCCACCACCCCACGAGTAGGCGACGCCGAGCTGGCTGCGGGCCGCCGAGATCGCGGTCTGCACCGCCGAGCCGGACGGCGCGCCCGCCGTCGTCCCGCCGACCGGCGCGGTGCCGCCCCCACCGGACGACGAGCCCCCACCGGACGACGCCCCACCCCCGGAGGACGAGCCCCCGGACGAGCTGCCACCCGAGGAGGAACCGCCGGACGAGCTCCCGGCCGAGGACGAACCCCCGGACGACGGGGTGCTCCGCGACGGCGTGGCCGTGGCGCGGGCCGCGGCGGTGCGCTGCTGCTCGGCGTACGCCTGAGCCGCGGCGCGGGCGTCCTGCAGCCCGGTGAGGGTCTGCTGTGCCGCGCTGAGCTGCTGCTCGACGGCGTCCTGCTGCTCGACCAGGGCGGCGGCCTGCGCCCGGGCGGCGACCTCCTGCTGCTGCGCGTCGGCGAGCAGGGTGGCCGCCTCCTGCTGCAGCCCGTCGGCCGCACCGACGGCCCGCTGGGCCACGGCGTCGGCCGCGGCGGACTGCTCCTGCAGCACGGTCAGCTCGGCGACGACGTCGGTGCGGTGCTCGCCGACCGCGTCGAGCAGGGCGGCCCGCTCCAGCAGCTGCGCCGGCCCACCGGACGACAGCAGCGCCATCGTCCCCGAGGAGGTGCTGCCCTGGATGTAGCTCGCCCGGGCGAAGGCGGCGACCTCCGCCTCGCCCTGCGCCAGCTCGGCGACGGCCTGCGCGGCAGCGGCCGCGGCGGCGTCGGCCTCGGCGCGCGCCTGCTCGTAGGCGGCCTGCGCCTCCTCGTAGTCCTGCAGCGCGATCTGCGCGGCCGCGGAGGCGGCGGCCGCGTCGGCCTCCGCCTGGGCGAGCTGCGCGGTGATCGCGCCGACCTGGGCGGCGGCGTCCTGCCGCGCGCGCTCGGCGGCGCTGATCCGGGCGTCGCCCGGGTCGGCCGGCGCGGCCGAGGCCGCCGCCGGGGCGACCAGCAGGCACACGACCACCGCGGCGGCGACCCCGAGGACGCGCGGCACCCGGCGTCCCCGCGTGCTGAGCTTCGTTCCGATCCGCTGGCGCACTGCCCCGACTCCTCGCGTTGCCCGGCACCAGGGATCGGCGCCGGTCTCGACCGGTCCAGGCACACCCGTCCGGGTGTGCTCTCGACCGGGTCATCGACCGGATCGGGTGAACGCCTTGAGCTCGCCCGGGTCACCTCCCCCCTCGGGGTGAGGCGCCGACGCGAGGTGACGTGCTGGCACGACCCGCTGCAGGTGCCGCCGCCGAGCGCCGTGACGTGCTGGAACGGCTCGGCAGGGGCTGGCCGCGAGCCTGCGAGTGGTGGGGCAGCAGGGTCTCTACTGGCGGTCCTGGGGATCCCAGTAGGCCTGGCGCAGCTTGAACTTCTGCACCTTCCCGGTCGCGGTGCGCGGGATGGCCGGGCGGAACTCCACCCGCTTGGGTGTCTTGTAGCCGGCCAGCCGGCTGCGGCAGTGGGCGATGATCTCGGCCTCGGTGACCTGCGCCCCCTCGGCGAGCACCACCAGTGCGGTGACCATCTCGCCCCACCGGTCGTCGGGCACCCCGATCACCGCGACCTCGGCGACGGCGGGGTGGCTGAAGACCGCGTCCTCCACCTCGATGGAGGAGACGTTCTCCCCGCCGGTGATGATCACGTCCTTCTTCCGGTCGGAGATGGTCAGCACGCCGTCGTCGTCGACCGTGCCGCCGTCACCGGTGTGGAACCACCCGCCGTCGAGCGCGTCGGCCGTGGCCTGCGGGTTAGCCCAGTAGCCGGCCAGCACGGTGTTGCCCTGCGCGAGCACCTCGCCGCTGTCGCTGGTGCGGATCCGGGTGCCCAGCGCCGGCGCGCCCGCGCGGGACAGCGCCCGCGCCCGCTCCTCGGCGTCCAGCCCGTCGTACTCGGCGCGCGGCCGGTTGACGGTGAGCAGCGGCGAGGTCTCGGTGAGGCCGTAGATCTGGTTGAACTCCCAGCCCAGCTCGTCGGTGACCCGGGCGATCGTCCGGGACGGCGGCGGCGCGCCCGCGACGACGATCCGCACCCGGTCCCGCCCCGGGACCGGGCCGTCCCACCCGGCGGCCGCGTCGAGCACCGCGTTCCACACCGCCGGCGCCCCGGCCATCAGGGTGACGCCGTGCTGCTCGACCCGGCGGAGGATCTCCGCGCCGTCGACCTTGCGCAGCACCACCTGCGTGCCGCCGAGCCCGGCCACCGTGTAGAGCAGCCCCCAGCCGTTGCAGTGGAACATCGGCAGCGTGTGCAGGTAGACGTCGCGGTCGCTGACCTGCATGTGCATGCCGAAGGTGACCGCGTTGAGCCAGACGTTGCGGTGGGTCAGCTGCACGCCCTTGGGCCGCGCCGTCGTGCCGCTGGTGTAGTTGATCGTGGCGGTGGCGTCCTCGTCGGGCCCGGCCCAGGGGCGCGGTTCGGTGTCCGGCCGCAGCAGCCCGGTGTCGTAGTCCTCCCCGAGCACGAAGCGGTGCCGCGTGCGGATGCCGTCCAGGGCGGGGGCGAGCTCGGGATCGACCAGCAGCACCTCGGCGCCGCAGTGGTCGACGATGTAGCGCACCTCCTCGGCCTGCAGCCGGAAGTTGACCGGCACGAGCACCCGCCCCGAGGAGGGGACGGCGTGCAGCAGCTCCAGCAGCCGGGCGGAGTTGTGGCTGACCACCGCCACCCGCTCGCCCTCCCCCACCCCGAGCGCGTCGAGGCCGGCCTGGACGGCGCGGGCCCGGCGGGCCAACTCGCGGTGGGTGGTCCGGCCCAGCGAGGGGGCCGGCTGGGCCGGTTCGTCGACGACACCGACCCGGTCGCCGTAGGCGAACTCCGCCCGGTCGAGGAAGTCACGGGTGGTCAAGGGCACGCGCATGGCGGCTCCCGGTGGCCGGGGCCGGCTGCGCTGCCGACCGCTGACGTGGTCCCCGTCACGCTAACCGGCCAGGGGGAACGCGACGAGGGGACGCCCGCCACGCGGCGGGCGTCCCCTCGTGCGGTGCAACGGTCCCGGCTCAGCTCGCCGGCGTGGCCGGCCCCGCGGTGGTGGCCGCCGTCGCCCCGGCCGGCCGGTGGAGGCTCTCCTCGAGCCCGGCGAGCGGGAAGTGGCAGGCCACCTGGTGCCTGGGCCGCAGCTCGCGCAGTTGCGGCGCCTCGTCCGCGCAGCGCTGCTGGGCCTTCGGGCAGCGGGTGCGGAACCTGCACCCGCTGGGCGGGTCGATCGGCGACGGCGGTTCCCCGGGCAGCGCCGTCGGCCGGTGAGCCAGGCCGGTGGCGGCATCGACCCGCGGGATGGAGTCCAGCAGCGCGGCCGTGTACGGGTGCAGCGGCTGCCGGTACATCCCCCCGGCCGGACCGACCTCGGCGAGCTGCCCCAGGTACATCACCGCGACCCGGTCGCTGACCTGCTTCACCAGCGCCAGGTCGTGGCTGATGAACAGGTAGGCGAGGTCCAGTTCGCGGCGCAGCTTCTCGAACAGGTTGAGCACCTGCGCCTGGATCAGCACGTCGAGGGAGGAGACCGCCTCGTCGCAGATGATCAGCGCCGGGTTCAGCGCGATCGCCCGCGCGATCGCGACCCGCTGGCACTGGCCACCGGACAGCTCGTGCGGCCGCCGCTTGCCGTAGGACGAGGGGTCGAGGCCGACCAGGTCCAGCAGCTCGGCCACCCGGGCGCGCCGCCAGTCGGCGTTCCCCGCCCCGTAGCCGATCATCGGCTCCTCGACCAGCTCGGTGACCCGCCAGCGCGGGTTCAGCGAGCCGAACGGGTCCTGGTAGACCATCTGCATCTGCCGGCGGGCGTCCTTGAGGTCGCCCCGCTTGAGCGTCATCAGGTCCTGGCCCTGGAACTCCACGCTGCCGGACTTGGGCCGCGGCGCCTGGATCACCGACCGGGCCAGGGTCGACTTGCCCGACCCGGTCTCCCCCACCACGCCGAGGGTCTCCCCGACGCAGATGTCGAAGGAGACGTTCGACAACGCGTGCACGACGCCGCCCTTGATCCCACCGGCCGCCCGCACCGGGAACTCCTGCACCAGGTCGCGGGCCCGCAGCAGGGGCGCCTTGGCCTCCACCTGCTCGCCCGCCACGCGCTCGTCGACGGCGGTCATCGCTGCTCTCCGTTCTCGGTCCCACAGGGGTGCCAGCAGGCCCAGGAGTGCTGGGGCTCGTGCTCGATGAGGGCGGGCTGCTCCACGCACCGGTCGGTGGCGTTCGAGCAGCGCGGCCGGAAGGGACAGCCCTTGGGCAGGGCCGAGAGGTCCGGCGGCTGCCCCGGGGTGACCGGCAGCAGCGAGTGCGGCTCCCGGTCCAGCGCCGGGATCGCCCCGAGCAGCGCCCGCGTGTAGGGCATCCGCACGTTGGCGAACAGCGTCCGGGTCGGCGCGTGCTCCACCGCCCGGCCGGCGTACATGACCACGACGTCCTGGGCGTAGCTGGCCGCCAGGCCCAGGTCGTGGCTGATCATGATCACCGCCATGCCGAGCCGCTCCTGCAGCTCGACCAGCAGGTCCATGATCTGCGCCTGGGTGGTGACGTCCAGCGCGGTGGTGGCCTCGTCGGCGATGAGCAGCCGCGGTTCACCGGCCAGCGCGATGGCGATCATCACCCGCTGCCGCATGCCGCCCGACAGCTGGTGCGGGTACTCGTGGAAGCGCCGCTCCGGCGCCGGCAGCCGCACCAGCCGCAGCAGCTCCACCACCCGCGCGTGTACACCCTTCTTGTCCAGGTCGCAGTGCGCCCGGACCGCCTCGGCGATCTGCGCGCCGATCTTCATCGTCGGGTTCAGCGACCGCGCCGGGTCCTGGAACACCATGGCGATGTCGCCGCCGCGCAGCTTGCGGAACTCGCCCTCGGCGAGGCCGAGCAGCTCACGCCCGTCGAACCGGATGGAGCCGGTGATCTGCGCCGTGGGCGGCAGCAGCCCCATCAGGGCCCGGGAGCTGACGCTCTTCCCGGAGCCGGACTCGCCGATGATCGCCATCATCCGGCCGGGCACCAGCTCGTAGGACAGGCCGTTGACCGCCCGCACGCACCGGCCGCCGCGGGTGAACTGCACCCGCAGGTCCGACACCTGCAGCAGTGGCTCCCCCGGCACCGGGTCCGGCCGACCGAGGACACCGGTGGCGCCCGCCTGCTGGTCCGAGGCGATCACCCCCGAGGTCACCTGGGTGTCCGCGACCCGCAGGGCCGCCGTCCGCTCGCCGTTCATCGACCGCTCCATCGCGCCCGGAGGTTCTCCCCGAGCAGGTTGAAGGACAGGACGGTGACCAACAGCGCCAGGCTGGGCCAGACCACGAGCATCGGCGTCGCGGAGAGGCTGAGCTGGCCGTCGGCCACCATGTTGCCCCAGCTGGGAGCCGGGGCCGGGATGCCCAGACCGAGGAAGCTCAGCGCACCCTCGATGATGATCACGATGCCCATGCCGAGCATCGCGAAGGTGATCAGCTGCGGGGCGATGTTGGGGGCCAGGTGCTTGAACAGCACCCGCCACCCCGGCGTCCCCGCCAGCTGGGCCGCCGCCATGAACGGCTGCTCGCGCAGGCGCAGCACCGCCGACCGGGCGATGCGGGCCACCGCCGGGATGCTGAAGAACGTCAGCGCGAAGATCGTGTTGGTCATGCTCGGGCCGAGCGCCTGGGCGACCGCCAGGGTGAGCACCAGCGACGGGAACGCGATCAGCACGTCGAGCACCCGCATGACCAGCGTGTCCAGGAGGCCGCCGACGTAGCCCGACAGCGCGCCGAGCGTGCCGCCGATGACCAGCCCCAGCACGTTGACCGTGGTCGCGATCAGCAGCGACGCCCGCCCGCCGTGCAGCAGCCGGGACAGGATGTCGTTGCCGTTGGGATCGGTGCCCAGCAGGTGGCCCGGGGAGCCGGCCGGGAGGTAGCTCTCCAGCACGCTGCCGCCCACCGGGCGGGGCAGCCCCAGCAGCAGCGGCCCCAGGAAGCAGGCCACCACGATGAAGCCGATCATCCCGGCGGGGATCCAGGTGCCCAGGTTGGCGGGGCGGCGCCGCCGGCGGCCGGACTCGACCTCCTCGAGGTCGACGTCCGGGCCGACGGCGGACGCGGCCGCTGGTTCAACGACTGTCATGGCGGATCCTCGGGTCCAGGACGGCGTAGAGCAGGTCGACGACGAGGTTCGCGATCACCGCGACCAGCGCGAAGATCACCACCGCGGCCTGCACGACGACGACGTCACGGGTGTTGATGGCCTGCAGCAGCATCTGGCCGATGCCCGGTAGCGCGAAGATCTGCTCGATGATCACCGTGCCGCCGATCAGCGCCCCGAGGTTGAGGCCGACCACGGTGATCAGCCCGAACGACGAGTTGCGGAAGGCGTGCTTGATGAGCACCTGCCACGGCCCGATCCCCTTGGCGCGGGCGGTGGTGACGTACTCCTCCTGCTGCATCTGGTCGACCAGGTCGCCCCGCAGGAAGCGCGCGTAGAAGCAGAACAGCGGGATGCCGATCGCCGCCGACGGCAGGATCAGCGCCCTCAGGTTGGGCCACACGCCCTCGGACAGCGGCACGAAGCCGATGGCCGGCAGCGTGCCGAGCTGGACGGCGAACACCAGCACCAGGATCAGCGCCAGCACGTAGTTGGCCACCGAGAGCCCCATGGTGCTGATGAACATGCTCACCCGGTCGATCAGGCCGTTCGGGTTGTACGCGGCGAGCAGCGCCACCGGGATCGCCAGCGCCAGGGAGACGACGAAGGCCAGCACCACGAGCTCGCCGGTGACCGGGAGCCGGTTGGCCAGGATGTCGCTGACCGGCTGCCGGCTGACCATCGAGTTGCCCAGGTCGCCGGTGAGCGCGCCGCCCAGCCAGTCCAGGTACCGGGAGACGCCGGACTCGTTGAGCCCCAGCTGCGCCTCGAGCTGGGCGATGTCCTCCGCGGTGGCCTCGGGGCCCAGCAGCTGCTGGGCCGCGTTGCCGGGGATCAGGCTGAGCACCCAGTACGTCAGGATCGTGACGCCCAGCATGATCGGGATCGCCATCAACAGCCGCTTGACGACCAGCCGCAGGATCGGTGAGCCGGTCACCCGGCTGAGCGGGGAGACCCGCGGGTCCCGGGAGACCGGGACCCGCGGAGCGCTGGTTGCCGTCGTCACTGCTCCTGCCAGACCTCGTCCCAGATGACCCCGGAGTTCACCAGGATCGCCGGGATCTTCGTGGTCAGACCCGGACCGTGCACCCCCTGCACCGCGAGGTTGGCCGGCGCGAACGCCAGGCCGAACGGTGCGTAGAAGTTCTCCGCGAGGAGCTCACCGGCCTGCCGGTAGAGGTCGGCCCGCTCGTCCTCGTCCACCGTGGCCGCGGCGTCCTCCAGCAGCTGGTCCAGCTCGGGGTCGTTCACCCCGCTGTAGGGGACGCCGGAGGTGAACCGGAAGCCGACACCGACGCCGGCCGCCGGGTCCCAGGCGCCGGCGGTCTGCAGCATCGCCTGCCACTCGCCACCGGTGAACTCCGAGATGACCCCGGAGAGCTGGTAGTCGTTGATCTCGACGTCGATACCGGCCTCCTGCCACTGCGTCTGCAGGGCGGTCACGATCTGGGTGGCGACGTAGTTGCTGATCGTGCCGAGCCGGACGGTCAGCCCGCCCAGCTCCTCCACCAGCTCCGTCGCCCGGTCCACGTCGTGCTCCGGGTAGCCCTCGACCTCCGGCTCGTAGAACTTGCCGCCGGGGCCGGTGAAGCTCTGGCTGACCTCGTAGTTGCCGCCGAAGATGCCCTGGTTGATGGCCTCGAAGTCGGTCGCCCGGTAGATCGCCTCCCGCGCCCTGACGTCGTCGAACGGCGCGATCGCGGTGTTCAGCTGGATCACGTACGGCGAGGTGGCCGGCTGGATGGTGACCTGCAGCTGGTCGGTGGCCTGCGCCTGCTCCAGCAGCGGCGTGGTGTTGAGGCCCTCGTAGGCCTGCGCCTGACCGGCCTGCAGCGCCTGGTAGGCCGGCTGGTCGCCGCCGATCGACTGGAAGGTCAGCCCGTCGAGGTAGGGCAGGCCCTCCTTGAAGTAGTTCTCGTTCCTCGTCAGCTCGAGCCGCGAGCTCAGCTGGTTGGAGACGACCGTGAACGGCCCGGCGCCGACGGGGTTGATCGCGAAGTCGTCCTCACCCTGCGCCTGGACGGCGGTGGGGCTGGCGATCCAGTTGACGTTGGCGGCCGGGAAGGAGGCCAGCACCGCCGGGTAGGGCTGGGCGAACGTCAGCCGGACGGTCAGCGGGTCGAGCACCTCGATCCCGTTCTCCGCCAGCTCCCAGGTCGGCTTGCAGGTGCACGGGTTGGCGAGGTCGCGCTCCCAGTTCCAGCGCACGGCCTCGGCGTCCAGCGGCGTGCCGTCGCTGAACTCGATGCCCTCGCGCAGCGTCATGGTGAACTGCGTGCCGTCCTCGGAGATCTCGTAGCTCTCCGCCTGGTTCGGGGTGACCTCGGCGTTGGAGCCGTCGTCGTCGGCCGTGAGCAGGAACAGCCCACCGAAGATCGCCTGGTTCATCGCGATGTTCGAGCCGCCGGTGGTGTTGGTGGCGGGGTCCAGGCCGGCCGGCCAGGAGCCGGCGAAGGCCGCGTCCTCCAGCACGGTGATCTCACCGCCGCTCACCGGCTCGCCGGCGGCCGCTGCGCTCCCACCGGTGTTCCCGGTGGTGGAACCGTCGTCACCGCCACCGCAGGCCGTGACCAGCATCAGGGCCGCGGCGACCGGGGCCAGTCTCATCATTCGTCTCACGTGGGTGCTCCCGCTTCAGAAGGCGTCGTTGGCTGCGCGGATCCGGCCGTTCGCCGGTGAGCCTGGGCGCTGCTGCAGTGAGCACGGCCAGTGACCGGGCTCACTGCCCTGGTGCCAATCTCCCGTGGTGGAGGCCACACCCGGCCCGTCGCTTCCGCCGTACGGGAGAGAAGTTGGCCCCCTGCGCGGCCACTCCCGTTCCGTTCCGCGGCGGGGTCACAGGGCGGTCACGAGGGCGGCCGCGGGCGGGTCACGAGGGCGGTCCCGGGCGGGTCACGAGGGGGGCAGGAGAGGGTCGTGCCGGTCTGCTCCCCGGGCGCCGCGGGAGCCCGGGCGACCTCGCCGACGCGGGTCTTGCCGCACCACCCGAGGTGGAGCCGCGCCGTGCCACGGCTCGACCTCGGGTCAGCCGGGTCGACCCGGGCCGCGGACGCACCCGGGGCCGGAGCACGACCCGGAACCGGCCGGAGACGGCACCGGGCCCCGCCCGCGGGACGCGGACGGGGCCCGGTGGGAGGGCGGGAGGCCAGTCGGTGGGAGGGCGGGAGGTCAGCCGGTGGGAGGCGGGGGGCTCAGGGGTGGTCGATCCCCAGCCAGCGGAAGGCGTTGCCGCTCATCACGTCGGCGAGGTCCTCCGGTGGCAGGTCCAGCGTGCGCAGGGTGCGCCCGGCCGGCTCCTCGCGCAGCATCGCCGGGAAGTCCGAGCCCACCAGCAGCCGGTCGGCGCCCAGGTAGTCGACGAGGAACCGCAGTGCGCGGCGGTCGAAGACCATCGAGTCGTACCAGAACCGCCGGGCCAGCTCGACCGGCGAGGGCCCGTCGTCGTGCATCACCGCCCGGGTCAGGTCGACCGGCTCCTCGTTCCAGGAACCACTCCAGAAGTACTGGGCCCGGGGCAGCATCAGCGGGAAGCCGCCCGCCGCGTGGCTGAAGGAGATGCGCAGGTCCGGGCAGGCCTTCGCCGTCCCGCCGGTCACCATGGAGCCCGCCGCGAAGGCGCCCTCCACACCGACGACGTAGGTGCCCATGGCCGACATCGGCAGCCGCTCCGACGGGCTGGGCATGGCGTGCACGAACACCGACAGGCCCAGCCGCTCGACCTCGGTGAAGAACGGCAGGAACTGCTCGTGGCCGATCGACTTCCCCAGGATGTTGGAAGCGATCTCCACCCCGAGCAGCCCCTGGTCCTTGATGGCCTTGAGCTCGGCGGTGGCGGCGTCGGGGTCCTGCAGCGGCACCATGCCCAGCCCCTTGAGCCGGTCCGGCACCTCCGCGCAGAGCAGCGCGGTGGCCTCGTTCACCCAGCGGGCCAGGGACATCCCGTCGTCGGCGGGGAGGTCGTAGCGCAGCAGCGGCGGCATCGGGCTGAGCACCTCGACGTCGACCCCGGAGGCGTCCTGCTCCTGGATGCGGCGTTCGGCGTCGAAGAAGGCGTCCCGGGCGGTGAACCGCATCTGGCCGAAGACCAGGGTGCGGGCGGTGTCGCCGTCGACCGGTTCCATCCGGGGGAAGCACTCCGGCGCATCGGCCGGGTAGTCGCGGGGCAGCAGGTGGGCGTGCGCGTCGACGAGCACGGGTGCCTCCTCAGGCGGACAGGTTGGGGTGGACCGACACGTGCACCGGGGACTCCCCCGGCACCTCGCCGGCGAGCGTCTCGATGGCCAGGGCGGTGTCGTCCAGGCCGAACGTGTGGGTGTGCAGCTTCTCCAGCGGGAACCGCCCGGACTCGATCAGCGCGATGGCCGCCTCCTGACCGGCGAAGTCCACGCCGAACGCGCCCTTGACGACGAGCCCGCGGTTGATGATCAGGTCGGTGCTCAGCGGGATCTCCCGCCCGCCCTTGAGCCCGGCGAGCACCACGGTGCCGCCGAACCGCGCCACCTTCAGCGCGTCGGTGACCGGCCCGGCGGCCATCGGGGTGAGCTCCAGGACGACGTCGGCCATCTCGCCGCCGGTGATCTCCCGGACCCGCTCGACGACGTCCTCGCCGTCCTCCCCCACCACCACGGTGTGGTCGGCGCCGAACTCGCGAGCCAGTGCGAGCTTGTGCTCGTCGGCGGCCAGGCCGGTCACGACGACCGTGCCGGCGCCCGCGGCCTTCGCCGCGATCACCGAGGCGATGCCGCGCTGGCCGGCGCCGAGCACGACGACGGTGTCGCCGAGCCCGATGCCGCCCAGGTGCACCGCCCAGCGCACGCCGGCGCCCAGCGGGTTGAACATGACCGCGATCTCGGCGGGGATCGTCTTGTCGATCTTGTGCAGGACCGAGTTCGGCGTCAGGTAGAGGTGCTCGGCGAACCCGCCGAACAGGCTCGGCTCGACGTCGACCCCGGTGACCCCGTGCCCCAGGGTCCGGTTCGGGCAGGCCTGGTAGCGCCCGGTGAGGCACTTCTCGCAGGCCCGGCAGGGGACGATGACCTCCAGCGCCACCCGGTCGCCGACCTGCACCCCCCAGCGCTCGGCCGCCCGGTCACCGATCTCCTCGATGATCCCCATCGGCTCGTGACCGGGGATGAAGTCGCCGCGGCCCATCGACATGTGACCCTTGTAGGTCTCCACGTCGCTGCCGCAGATGCCGTTGGCCTCCACGCGCAGCAGACCGTCGTCGGCACCGATCACCGGGCGGGGGAAGTCGCGCAGCTCCATCTTCCGGGGCCCGGTCTGGACCACCGCGCGCACTCTGTCGCTCATCGCTCTCCTCGAGCTCGGCCGGCGCGCGGGTGCGCCGGGTGACCGGTGCCGCCCGGGAGGAGCCGGGCGGCACCGGACGTGGGAGGGGCATCCGGCGCGGGGTCAGTCCTCGTGGACGATGACGCCGCGGATGTTCTTGCCGTCGTTCAGGTCCTGGTAGGCCTGGTTCACCTCGTCCAGCCGGTACGTGCGGGTGACCAGCTCGTCGAGCTTGAGGTCACCGGCGCGGTACAGGCCCAGCAGCTTCGGGATGTCGTAGAGCGGGTTGCAGTCGCCGAAGAGCGCGCCGCGGACCTGGCGCTGGTAGCCGATGAGCGCGCCGGCGTGGAAGTGCACGGCCTTCTCGGTCAGCTTGCCGACGCCGGTGATGGTCACCTTGCCGCCCTTGCCGGTCATCGCCAGCGCGGAGTTGACGATCTCCTCGGTCACCACGCCCGGGGTGAGGATGGCGTGGTCGGCCAGCTGCCCCCACGTCGTCTCCACCACGAAGTCGTGCGCCTCCTTCGCCGAGGCGAAGGCGTGCGTGGCGCCGAAGACGGTGGCCATCTCCCGCTTGAACTCGACCGGGTCGACGACGACGACGTTCTTGGCCCCGGCGTACCGGGCGCCCTGCACGGCGTTGCTGCCCACCCCGCCGGAGCCGAAGACGACGACGGTGTCCCCGGGCTTGACGCCGGCGGCGTAGACCGCCGAGCCCCAGCCGGTGGGGACGCCGCAGCCGACGAGGCTGGCGACCTCGAAGGGGATGTCGTCGGCCAGCGGCACGCACGCCCACTCCGAGACCACCGCGTACTGGGAGAAGGTGCCCAGCGAGCAGAACCCGCCCAGGTCCTCGTCGCCGAGGTGGAACCGGAAGGTGCCGTCGAGGAACATGCCGCTGCCGGCGTTGAGGCCCTTGACGCACATGTTCTGGTGCCCGGTGGAGCAGGGCCGGCAGGCGCCGCACGCCGGGATGTAGGAGCAGATCACCCGGTCACCGGGCTTGACCCGGCGGACGTCGGGACCGACCGACTCGACGATCCCGGCGCCCTCGTGGCCACCGACCATCGGGAAGCGCACCGGGGCGTCGCCCTGGGTGATGTGGTCGTCGGAGTGGCAGAGCCCCGAGGCGGCGAACTTGACCCGCACCTCGTGCGCCTTGGGGTCGTCCAGCTGCAGGTCGACCATCTCCCAGCCGATGTGCGGCCCGCGGGCGATGGCGGCGTGCGTGGTGATGCTCATCGGGATGCCTCCCAAGCAGGGTGGACGAGGGCGGGGTGGAACGAGCCGAGGGCGGGTCGGGCCGAGCCCGGAGCGCGGAGGTCAGGCACCGGTGCCGCGCAGGGAGACGGTCTTGACCTGGGTGTAGTCCAGGACGGCGTCGGCGCCCATGGTGCGGCCGAAGCCGCTGCGCTTGTAGCCGCCGAACGGGCCGCCGATGACGCCGGCGCCGAGTGCGGCGTTGACCGCCACCTGGCCGGCCTGCAGGCCGCGGGAGAACCGGACTGCCTTGCCGACGTCGTTGGTCCACACCGAGGCGACCAGCCCGTAGTCGGTGCCGTTGGCGACCTGCAGGGCCTCGGCCTCGTCGGCCACGGGGGTGACCCCGAGGACCGGGCCGAAGATCTCCTCCTGGTGGATCCGCATCGCCGGGTCGACGTTGTCGAACAGCGTGGGCTCGACGAAGAAGCCGCGCTCGTACTGCTCTCCGGCGGGACGACCGCCGCCGAGCACGAGCTCGGCGCCCTCCTCCTGGCCCAGCTGCATGTACTTGAGGACCCGCTCGTGCTGCTTGCCGTTGATCAGCGGGCCCATGTTGACCTGCTCGTACCAGGGGCCGACCTTGACCTTCGACATCTGCTCGGCCAGCCGCTGCACGACCTCGGCGTGGATCGAGCGCTCGACCACGACCCGGGAACCGGCGGCGCAGATCTGGCCGGTGTTCATCGTGATGCCCATGGCGATCGCCGGGATGGCGGCGTCCAGGTCGGCGTCGGAGAGGATCACCTGCGGCGACTTGCCGCCCAGCTCCAGGTGCAGCGGGGTGAGGTTCTTGGCGCAGGCGGCCATCACCAGGGCGCCGGTGTCCGGGGAGCCGGTGAAGCTCATCCGACGGATGCCCGGGTGGGCGGGCACGGCGGCGCCGGCCTCGTGGCCGTAGCCGGTGACGACGTTGACCACGCCCGGCGGGATGCCCGCCTCCAGCGCCAGCTTCGCCAGCGCCAGCGCCGTCAGCGGCGCGTCCTCGGCCGGCTTGATCACGATCGTGTTGCCGGCGGCGATGGCCGGGCCGACGTCGTTGACGAACATCGGCGCCGGGGCGTTCCACGGGATGACCGCGCCCACCACGCCGTAGGGCTCGCGCAGGGTGAGCCCGATGGCGTCGGGGGTGTAGGTCGGCAGGGTCACGCCCTGCACCTTGTCGGCCTGGCCGGCGACGAAGTTCAGGATCCGGGACATCGGCGGCGGGCCCCAGCTGGGCCGGCCGACCTCCTGGGACTCCAGCTGGTCCAGCTCGGTCGCGTGCTGGTCGATCAGCTGGGCCCAGCGGGTGATCAGCGCACCCCGGGCGGTGGCGTTGGTGTCCCGCCAGGCGGGGAAGGCCGCCTCGGCCGCGCGCACGGCGGCGTCGACGTCCTCGGCGCCGCCGCGCGGCACCCGGCCGAGCACCTCACCGGTGGCGGGGTTGATCACGTCGATGGTCTGCCCGCCGGCGGCGGGCACCCAGTCGCCGCCGATCAGCTGGGCGTCGTCGATGAGCAGGGGCGAGCCGGCCTGCGGGCCGGGAGGAGCGATCGTCATGTCCGGTTCCTTCAGTGCTCGTGGATGATCACGCCGCGGATGTTCTTGCCGTCCAACATGTCCTGGTAGCCCTGGTTGACCTCGTCGAGGCGGTACGTGCGGGTGATCAGCTCGTCGAGCTTCAGATCACCGGACCGGTAGAGGCTGAGCAGGCGGGGGACGTCGAACAGCGGGTTGCAGGCGCCGAAGATCGCGCCCTGGATGCGCCGCTGGTAGCCGATGAGGGCGCCGGGGTGCTCGTTCACCCAGCCGTTGCCGACCGCGGTGACGGTGACCTGACCGGTCTTGCCCACCACCTGGAGCGCGTCGGCGATGACCTCGTCGTGGAGGACACCGACGGTGATGATCGCGTGGTCGGCGAGCTCGCCCCAGGTGACCTCGTTGACGAACTCCTGGGCCTCCTTCGCCGTGGCGAAGGTGTGGGTGGCGCCGAAGACGGTGGCCATCTCCCGCTTGAACTCCACCGGGTCGACCACGACGACGCGCTGCGCGCCGGCGTACCGGGCGCCCTGCACCGCGTTGCTGCCCACCCCGCCGGCGCCGTAGACGACGACGGTCTCACCGGCGCGCACGCCCGCGGCGTGCACCGCGCTGCCCCAGCCGGTGGGGACACCGCAGCCGACCAGGGAGGCCACCTCGAAGGGGATGTCCTCGGGGATGGGGATGACGCTGAACTCGCTGACGACGGCGCGCTCGGAGAAGGTGCCGAGCACGCACAGGCCGCCGAAGTCCTCACCGTTCTGGTGGAAGCGGAACGTGCCGTCGGGGAACTCCCCGGTGGAGGCGTTCTTGCCCTCGTCGCAGAGGTTCTGCCGGGCCGTGGAGCAGTAGCGGCACTTGCCGCAGGCGGGGATGAAGGAGCAGACGACGTGGTCGCCGACCTTCACCCGGGTGACGCCCTCACCGACGGCCTCGACGATGCCCGCGCCCTCGTGGCCACCCACCACGGGGAAGCGCATCATCGCGTCGCCCTTCTGGATGTGGTCGTCGGAGTGGCACATCCCCGCGGCCATGAACTTGATCCGGACCTCGTTGGCCTGGGGGTCGTCGAGCTCGAGCTCGGTGATCTCCCACGGCTTGCCCGGCTCCCGACAGACCGCGGCGCGTGTGGTCATGCTCATCTGGGGCCCCTTCCGTGCTGACGACTGGTGGTACGGGCGCTGGCCGGGGGGCGAGAGCCTCGCTGGTACCCCGGGGCGACGCCCGGAGCCGAGGGGGACACTGCCGCCGCAGACGTGGCGTGGGCCACACACCATTCCGACCCGCGGAAGACGAGCCGGACGGACCCCCCGGTCCGCTCCCCGGCGCGGCGGGGCCCCGCCTTCCCCCGGGTGGAATACGCCTTCTCGGGTACCGAACGGCGTCCATACGTTCGACGGCGTCCGGGTGACCCTCGACACATCGCCGTCCCGCCCAGCGCGCGGGCCCGCCGTCGGGATCGCACCAGTGCACGAGCCAGCCGCACCAACGGGGACTGGCGTGAGAAGGGGACACGGCGTGATCGACAAGTTCCGCGAGGACGTGTTGTCCGTGGTCGACAGAGTGCCGTCAGGAGCGTCCATCGCGGTCGGCGGCTTCGGCAGCTCCGGCCGCCCGGACCTGCTCCTGAACGCCCTCTGCGAGCTGGGCAAGCGCGACCTGCACGTCTACGTGAACAACGTGGGCCACGACTTCACCGGCGTGGGGAGGCTGCTGCACGAGGGCCGGCTCCGCCGGGTGACGGCGTCCTTCCCGATCCTGCAGGAGTTCTACGACGAGTACTTCGCCGGCAAGGTGGAGCTGGAGCTGGTGCCCCAGGGCACCCTGGCCGAGCGGCTGCGGGCCGGCGGCTCGGGCATCCCCGCCTTCTTCACCCCGTCCGGTGCGGGGACGATGCTCGCCGACGGCACCTTCACGCTGCGCTACTCCCCCGACGGCGGGGTGGCCGAGCACGTGCCGGCCAAGGAGCACCGCCTGATCGACGGGCGCGAGTACGTGCTGGAGACCGGCATCGTCGCCGACTTCGGGATGGTCAAGGCGTACTCCGGGGACCGCAAGGGCAACCTGCGCTTCCGGCTGTCGGCACGGAACTTCAACCCGCTGGCCGGGATGTCCGGCCGGCACACCTTCGCCGAGGTCGACCGGCTGGTCGAGGTCGACGAGCTGCACCCGGACGACGTCCACCTGCCCGGCGTCTTCGTCGACGACGTGATCCCGACCAGCCCGGCCCGCACCACCACCCCTGACGACAGCCGGCTGATCGCGAGGACCCGCTGATGACCGCCACGCAGACCCCGCCGGTGACCGGCCGCACCCGCGAGGCCATCGCCGAGCGCCTGGCGCAGGACCTGCAGGACGGCTACGTCGTCAACCTCGGCGTCGGCATCCCGCTGGCCGTGCCGAGGTTCATCCCGCCGGGCGTGGAGGTCGTGCTGCACGCCGAGAACGGGGTGCTGGGCCTGGGCCCCGCCCCCGACGGCGAGGGCGACGTCGACCTCACCGATGCGGGCAAGCAGCCGATCACGCTGATGAGCGGGGCGGCGATCACCGACTCGGCGATGTCCTTCGCGATGATCCGCGGCGGCCACCTCGACGTCACCGTGCTCGGGGCGCTCCAGGTGTCGGCCGCCGGCGACCTCGCCAACTGGTACGTGCCCGGCCGCAACCCCGCCGTCGGCGGGGCGATGGACCTCGTGGCCGGCACCCCGCAGGTGTGGGTGACGATGGAGCACTGCGACCGCAAGGGCCGCTCCAAGGTCGTCCCCGAGTGCACGATGCCGCTGACCGGCAAGGCCTGCGTCACCCGCGTCTACACCGACCTGGCCGTCTTCCACGTCGTCGACGGCACGCTCCGGCTGGTCGAGTGCGCCCCCGGCGTCACGCCCGCCCAGGTCCGCGCCCACACCGAGGCGCCCTACACCGAGGACCTGCGGTCGTGACCTGGACCTCGCGCATCGACCTGGACCGGATCACCGCGATCGACGTGCACACGCACGTGCACCGGTCGGTCTCCGCCCCGCCGCCGGCCGGCAGCAGCGCCGACGACATGGGCGCCTACTTCGGCATCGGCTCGATGCCGCAGTACACGCTGCCCGAGCTCGCCCAGTACTACCGGGAACGGGACATGGCCTGCGTCGCCTTCGGCGTGGACAGCATCTCCCAGACCGGGGAGGAGCTGGTGCCCACCAACGAGGAGGTCGCCGAGCTCGCCGCCGAGCACGCCGACGTGGTGATCCCCTTCGCCAGCATCGACCCAGCACGGGGCGCCGCCGGCGTGCGGGCCGCCCGCCGGCTGATCACCGACCACGGCGTCCGGGGGTTCAAGTTCCACCCCAACACCCAGGGCTTCCACCCCAACGACCGCACGGCCTACCCGCTGTACGAGGTGATCGCCGAGCACGGGCTGATCGCGCTGTTCCACACCGGCCAGACCGGGGTGGGGGCGGGCACGCCCGGCGGGGGTGGCATCCGGCTGAAGTACGCCAACCCGATGGACGTCGACGACGTCGCCGTCGACTTCCCCGACATGGACATCATCCTGGCCCACCCCTCCTTCCCCTGGCAGGACGAGGCGCTGGCCGTGGCCACCCACAAGCCACGGGTGTACATCGACCTGTCCGGCTGGTCGCCGAAGTACTTCCCGCCCCAGCTGGTCCGGTACGCCAACAGCCTGCTCAAGAACAAGGTGCTGTTCGGCTCGGACTTCCCGGTGATCACCCCGGAGCGGTGGATGAAGGACGCGGAGACCATCGGCCTGAAGGACGAGGTCAAGCCGCTGATCTACAAGTCCAACGCCGCACGGCTGCTCGGGCTGCTCCCGCCCGGGCGCTGAACCTCCCTCTCACAGACAGGACAGATCTCCATGCAGGACGTCGAGGGCAAGGTCGCCTTCATCACCGGCGGGTCCAGCGGCATCGGCCGCGGGATCGGGCTCGCCCTGGCCCGGGCCGGCATGACGGTGGTGATCAGCGGCCGCCGTCAGGAGCACATCGACGAGACGACCGCGGAGTTCGCCGCCGCCGGGCTCGCGGTCGACGCGGTGCAGCTCGACGTCACCGACGCGGCCGCGGTGGAGGCGGCCGCCGCCACCACCGTCGAGCGCCACGGCCGGGTCGACGTGCTGGTCAACAACGCCGGCATCGGGCTGACCGGCCCGGTCATGGGGGCCACCGCCAGCGACTGGGACTGGCTGATCGACGTCAACATCAAGGGCGTCGGCAACGGGCTGCGGGCGTTCGTGCCGCACATCCGGGCGCACGGCGAGGGCGGGCACATCGTCACGACCACGTCGATGGCCGGGCTGCTGCCGATCGTCGCGGGGCTGTACTCGATGACCAAGGCGGCGGTGATCGCGCTGTCGGAGGCGCTGGCGATCGAGCTGGCCCCCGAGGGGATCGGCGTCTCGGCGTACTGCCCGGGGCCGGTGCACAGCAACATCGCCGGCGCCGTCGCCGCCCGGCCGGAGCAGTACGGCGAGAGCGGCTACACCCCGCCGCCGGCGGAGTTCCTCGAGTACGCGAAGACCCAGCCGTACATGAGCTACGTGGAGGCCGGCGAGCGGGTGCTCAACGGCATCCGCCGGGGCGACCTGTTCATCCTCACCCACCCGGAGTTCCGCGAGGGCGTCCGGGAGCGCTTCGAGACCACCCTGGCCGCCTTCCCCGACGAGCCGATCGACTCCGCGCGCGCCGCGGCGATCCCGTTCCTCACCAGCTCGCCCGTCTACGCGCCGGAGAACCGCCTCCCCTCCCCCCGCCTCACCGACCTCGTCCCCTGACGGGCGGAGATGGCCATCTCCGCCCCGGCTGCTCGGGGCGAATACGGCCATCTCCGCCCTGACCTGTGGATGACCGGCGGGCAGTGACCCCGAGGTCCGGCACCATCCCCGGGTGTCCAGGGACCTGACCGGTGTGTTCATCGGGAGCCACGCGATCGCCGAAGGGCTCGTCACCGCGAAGCAACTGCGGCAGCTGAGCTGGCGGCGGGTCGTGCACGGCGTGTACGCCGATCCGGCGCTGCCCTTCGACCACCAGCTGCGGTGCACGGGCGTGGCACTGCTGCTGCCGGCCGGCGCGGCCATCGGTGGGCACTCGGCTGCAGCCTGGCACGGTGCACCGTTCGCCGGCGCGCACGATCCGGTCACCGTCGTCCGGCCGCCCGGCGTCGAGTGGAAGGGGCCGCGCGAGGTCCGGGTGCACCGCGCGGTGCTGGGGCCGGACGACGTCGCCCGCCACGGCGACGTCCCGGTGACGACGCCGCGGCGGACCGCCTGGGACGTCGCCGCACTGGAGCCGCTGCCCACGGCCGTCGCCGCGCTGGACGCGATGGTCCGCGCCGGCACCGTCGACCAGGCCGACCTCGCGCAACTGCTCGCCGCGGGCACCGGCCGCTGGGGCGTCGTCCGGGTCCGCCGGGCGTTCGGGCTGGTCGATCCGCGAGCGGAGTCACCGCCGGAGTCGCGGGTGCGGGTGGCCCTGGTGGTCGCCGGGCTGACGCCGGTGCCGCAGTACGAGGTGCGGATCGCCGGGCGGTTCCTGGCCCGCACCGACCTCGCGTTCCCGGAGGCGCGGCTGGCGGTCGAGTACGAGGGCGCGCACCACTTCGACGGCACGCAGATCGTCCGGGACGACGAGCGGATCCGGTGCCTGGAGGCGGCCGGCTGGCGGGTGATCCGGCTCAGCGCGACCGACCTGCGCGACCTGGACGCCGTCGTCGCCCGGGTCCGCGCCGCCCTGGCCGGTTGAGGGGCAGAAATGGCCATCTTCGCCCAGAGTGGACGGGCGGAGATGGCCATTTCCGCCCGTCGGCAGCGCACACGAGAGCGGGGCCCGGACCGGTCGTCACCGGTCCGGGCCCCGCCCTCTCGTGCGCCCGCGGGCTGCGGCAGGTCAGCCGGCGGGGGTCTGGTCCAGCGGGATCAACGGCACCGGGCCGGCGAGCTCCTCGGGGTCGGCCGGGAAGTAGGCGAAGTTCTTCGCCCGCGCTCCCCCGTCGACGACCAGGTCGGTGCCGGTGATCAGCCGCGCGTAGTCCGAGCACAGCCAGGCGACGGCGTGCCCGATGTCGGTCGGCGTGCCGGTGCTGCCCATCGGCACCAGCGGCGGCCGCTCCCCGGTCCACCGCGCCGGACGGCGCCACGCCTCCTCGCCGGCACCGCCGCCCAGCCCGCCACCGCCGGAGCCGCCCTTGCGGCCGGCGTTGAGCATGTCGGCGGGGATGCCCCGCGCGGCCAGCTCGGCGAGCAGCTCCGGGTTGTCGATCGTCGGCGCGGTCGGCGTGTAGCTGTTGACCCGGATGCCGTAGGGCGCGAGGTCCATCGCGGCGGCGCGGACGAAGTTGTTCACCCCGCCCTTGTTGAACGCGTACGCGATCACCCCGGCCGAGCCGTTCCAGCCGTTGGAGGAGGAGATGCACACGATCGAGCCGCGGATCCCGCGCTCGGCCATCGCCCGGCCGACGATCTTGGTGTTCAGAAAGTAGCCGAGCCCGGAGACCTTGATCGACCGCTCGAAGGTGCCGGCGTCCTCGTCGAGCACGCCCTTGCCGCCGAGCATCGCGGCGTTGTTGACCAGGATGTCGATGCGACCCCACCGCTCCAGGACGGCGTCGACGTAGCCCTGCACCGCGGCCTCGTCGGTCACATCGCCGGGGGCGGCCATCGCCTCCCCGCCGTTGCGCTCGATCCGCGCCATGGCGGTCTTGATGACGTCGTCGTCCACGTCGTTGCACGCCACCTTGGCGCCGTACCGGGACAGCGCCAGCGCGATGCCGCTGCCGATGTTCGGCCCGACGCCGGTGACCAGTGCGACCTTGCCCTCGAGGCTGACCTCCACGCTCAGTGCCCGTCGACCGGGTAGGTGAGCTCGATGCTGGCCGGGTCGACGCCGAGCACCGGGGCGAGCATCTGCTGCATCAGCGGCTTGGGCACCAGGCATTCCTCGCAGGCGTCCGGCCCGGCCACGATCCGGACGTCGGCCCGGTCGCCGGCCAGGTCGACGTCGAGCCGGTAGTCGTCGGCCTGCAGCGTCTGCCGCAGCTGGTCCAGTTGCTTCTCGTCGACGGTCACGGGGCGCTCTCCTCGGTACGGCTGGGGCTCGGGCAGGAATGGGGGACGGGGACGGACCGGCCGGACCAGGTGGCCCAGCCGAAGGGACGGAAGACCGCGGAGATGGCGGCGTTGGCCGCGCCCGCGACGACGATCGGGATCTCGGCCGCCGACGGCATCATCGGCATCGGGTCCGGGCCCGGGTCGACGTCGTGCGACTCCTTGCCGGCGGCGACCAGGTCGGCCTGCGGGCGGACGGCGTGCTCGAACAGCCACTGCTGGACGTCGGCCCGCGAGTACCCGGCGGCGGCCAGCACCTGCGCGTGCTCGGGGCCCAGGACCAGCCCGCCGGTCGAGTGCTTCATGCCCAGGTAGGCGCCGGTGCGGGCCAGCGTGTCGGCGAAGTCGCGCAGCAGCGCCTCGACGTCCTCGGTGTGCCGGTTGTCGACGTACTCGACGTCGCGGATGAGCATCGCGGAGACCGCGGAGGTGCCGGCCGGCACTCCCCCGGCGACGCTGAACGGCTCCCAGGGGGAGAGCTCCTCGTTCTCCCCGATGCACAGCGTCCAGCGGCCGGGCACGCCCTGGGTGGCCTGCTCCAGCTCCTGCGGCTTGATCCCGTAGCCGTTGCGCACCAGCAGCCCGAGCGCCCGGCCGACGGTGGCGTTGGCCCGGAAGCCCGGCCCCAGCACGCCGCCGGCGCAGTTGACGCCGAGCTCGGTGCGGATCGGCCCGTTGACCACCAGCAGCGGCGCCGGTCCGCTGGTCGACTGCCAGGCACCACCGCGGGACGACGGCTCCTCCCGGACCGCCTCCCAGGCGGCGAGCACCAGCGGGAAGTACTCGGGCAGGCAGCCGGCCATCACCGCGTTGACCGCGGCCTGGGCGACGGTGACCCGGCGGTCCAGGTGCTCCTGGGCACCGATCACCTCGTCCGGGTCGCGGTCGACGGTGGCGAGGAACTCCGCGACGTCGGCCTGGGTGGCCGGCACGACGGGCAGCCCGTCGGTCCAGCCCTGCGCGTGGCAGTGCTCGATCGCCTGCCGCACCACCTGCAGGCCGGCGGGGGCCTCCGGGGCGGCGGTCATGACGCGGCCGCCGTGACCGGACGGGTCAGCAGGGTGACGATCTCGGGGACGGCGCGCTCGGCGCGGGCCCGCACGCCCTCGCTGGACAGGCTGGCCACCGGGTGCGGGGTGGTCACGTACTCGTAGCCGGCGGTGCCCTGCAGGGCGGCCATCGCGTCGGCGCTGACCCGGAAGGCGTCGCTGACCAGGACGACGGCGGGGATGCCGGCGGCCTCCAGCTGCAGACCGTCGGCGACGGCGGAGGCGCTGCACGAGCCGCAGTCGCCCACCCCGACGACCACGACGTCGGCCTCGGCGCGCAGCTCGGCGAGCATCTCCTCCGGCGCGGGGTGCACGATGCTCGGCTTCGTCCGCTGGATCGCGATGCGGGCGCCGTGCTGGGACTCCAGCAGCGCGGCCACCTCCCGCACGAACTGCTCGGCGTTGCGCTTGGTGTTCACCAGCAGACCGACGCGCAGCCCGGCGAGGTCACCGGGGCGGGCGGCGAGCGACGTCCGGCCCTTGACGCTGCCGGCCGGGCCGCGGGTGGGGTCGACGATGTCGTCGAACAGGGACACGGGTGCCTCCAGGATCGGGTCAGCCACCGGCCGGGACGGCCGGCTCGGGACGGCGCAGCGGGAACGGCGTCATCCCGCCGCCGTCGATGGGGATGGCCTGGGCGGTGATGTAGCCGGCCTCGGGCGAGGCGAGGAAGGCGACCGCGGCCGCGATGTCCTCGGCCTGCCCGGGTCGGCCGACGGGGATGTTGCGGCCGCGCTGCTCCATCAGCGCCGCCTCGTCGGCGTCCGGCGCTGCGGAGAGGAACGCCCGGCTGGTGGCGACCAGGCCGGGGCAGAGTGCGTTGACCGTGATCCCCCAGGGCCCGAGGTCCATCGCCAGCGCGCGGGTCAGCCCGATCACCCCGGCCTTGGAGGCGGAGTAGGCACCGGAGAACGGCGCGGCGGTCAGCCCGGCCATGGACGAGATGTTCACGATCCGGCCCGACCGCTGCGCGCGCATGACCGGCACCGCGGCCGAGCTCATCAGCCAGGGGCCGCGCAGGTTGACCGCGAGAACCCGGTCGAACACCTCGATCGGCACGTCGGCGACGTCGGCCCGGTCCGGGCCCTGCGGGGCGGCGGCGTTGTTGACCAGGACGTCGAGCCGGCCGTGCCGGTCGACCGCCGCGGCGACCATGGCCGCGGCGTCGCCGGGGTCGCTGACGTCGCCGAGCACGGCGAGGGCGTCCCCGCCGGCGGCGCTGATCTCCGCGGCCAGCGCCTCCACCCCGCCCCAGCCGGCGCCGCGCTGCTCCTGCCGGGCGTTGGGCACGCCGGCCGGCTGCAGGTCGGTGACGACGACGGCGTGCCCGGACGCGGCGAGGCGGCGCGCGATGGCCTGGCCCATGCCGTCGGGCTTGCCGCAGCCGGTGACCAGGGCGACCCGGTCCGCGCTCACGCCTGGGCTCCCGAGACGGCCACCGGGACGCCCTCGGGGGTGGCGGTCTCGGGGACCTCCGTCTGCGCGGGCGCGGGCGGCCGGGCCCGCGGCGGCTTCCCGACGGCCGGGCCGCCGTCGACCGACAGGATCTGCCCGGAGACCCAGCGGGCGTGGTCGCTGGCCAGGAAGAGCACGGCCTGCGCGATGTCCCAGGGGGTGCCCTCGGTGCCCAGCGCGGAGAAGCCCTTGCGGATCTCACGCATGTCCTCGGACATGTTGGCCGCGGCGAAGGCGCCCCAGATCGCGCCGACCTGCACGCAGTTGACCCGCACCCCCTGGTCACCGAGGGTGTTGGCGGCGCCGACGGTGAGGTTCTCCAGCCCGGCCTTGGCCAGGTTGTAGACCATCGCCGGGCCGCGGGCGCGCACGCCGACCGAGCTGATGTTCACGATCGCCCCGCCGCGCGGCAGCCGGGGCGCGGCGTGCCGGGTCATCTGCCAGGCGGTCGTCAGGTTGAGGTCCATCAGCTGGTGGAACCGCTCGGGGGTCACCTCGAAGACGCCGGCCCGGTCGCCGACGGCCACGTTGTTCACCAGGGTGTCGACCGAGCCGAACGCGGCCACGGTCTCCTCCACGGCACGCCGGCACTCGTCGTCGTCCAGCAGGTCGGCGACGACGACCACGGCCTCCCCGCCGTCGGCGGCGATCCGGTCGACGGTGCGCTGGGCGGCGGCCCGGTCGCGGTCCAGCACGGCGACCCGGGCACCGTGCGCGGCGAGCACCCGGCTGATGGCGAAGCCGACGCCGGGCTGCTCGGTGCTGGTCTGGCCACCGCCGGTGACCAGCGCCGTGCGGCCGGTCATCCAGCGGTCGCCGACGGCGCCGAACGGGTCCTGCAACGGGTCGGGCTGGGTCACTTCGGGTCGGGTCACTGAGCACTCCCTTGTGCGGTGGTGGTGGCGCCTTCGACCGGTACCGAGCTGCCCGACCAGCCTGAGAAGACCCGGACGACCATCGAGATGCCGGCGTTGCGGGCGCCGGCGACGGCGATGGGCAGGACCTCCGGGCCGGCGGCGGCGAAGAGGGGGTCGAAGGCGTCGGGTGCGGTGCTGCCGTCGGCGAAGCGGACGCCGTTGTCACCGACGCCGTCCTTGCCGACCCGGGCGAGGTCGGCCTTGCTGCGCCCGCACCGCTCGACCAGCCAGGCGCGGACGTCGGCCCGGCTCATCCCGGCGCCGGCGAGCAGCTGGGCGTGCTCGGGGCAGAAGACGATCCCGGCCGGGGCGTTCTTGAAGATCAGCGCCCCGCTGCGGGAGATGGTGTCGGCGAAGTCGGCCAGCAGCTGCTCGGGGTCGGCGGTGTGCCGGTTGTCGACGTACTCGACGGTGCGGGTGAGCATCGCGGAGACCGCGCTGGTGCCGGCGGGCACGCCGCCCTCGACCGACATCGGCTCCCAGGGGCTCTCCTCCTCGTTCTCCCCGAGGCAGACCTGCCAGCGGCCGGGCAGCCCCTGGGTCGCCTGCTCGAAGCCGTGCGGGACGACGCCGAAGGCGTTGCGCACGATCAGCCCGAGCGCCCGGGGGATGGTGGCGTTCGCGCGGAACCCGGGCCCGAACACGCCGCCGGCGGAGTTGATCCCCAGCTCGGCGCGGACCGGCCCGTTGACGACCAGCAGCGGCGAGGGCCCGCTGGTGCTCTGCCAGCCACCCCCGGTGGCCGACCGGTCGCGCTGGACCGCCGCCCAGGCGGCGAGCACCACCGGGAAGTACTCGGGCCGGCAGCCGGCCATGGCCGCGTTGATCGCGGCCAGCTCGACGGTGACGGTGCGGTGCAGGTGCGGCATCTCCCCGATCACCTCGTCGGGGGCCCGGTCGACGGTGGCGAGGAACTCGTCGACCAGCGGCCGGGTGGCCGGCACCAGCGGCAGCCCGTCGGACCAGCCCTGCTCGTAGCAGTGCTCGATCGCCAGCCGTGCGGCGTCCGGGTCGGCGTCGACGGCCGGGCGGGACTCGACCGCGGTCACGAGGCGCGCTCGCGCGGCGCCGAGGCGCCCTCGGCGGCGGTCACCGTGGCGACCACCTCCGGCACCAGACCGGTGGCCCGCTCGGCGACCGCGTCCGGGGTGAGGATCGCGACCGGGTGCGGGGTGGTCAGGTAGGCGTAGTCGGGGTCGCCCTGCACCTCGGCCATGCCGCTGGCGGTGGCGGTGAAGGCGTCGGAGCAGATGACCGCCGTCGGCACGCCGGCCCGTTCCAGGGCGATCCCGTCGGCGACGGCCGAGGCGCTGCACGACCCGCAGTCCCCGACCCCGACCAGGACGACGTCGCACTCGCGGGTGAGCTCCTCGAGCAGCTCGGCGGGCATCGGCAGCGCGAACGCCGTCTTGGTGCGGCGCAGCACGGTGGTCGCACCCCGCTCGCGCTCCAGGTGGCCGGCGATCTCGTCCAGCAGCAGGGCGGCGTTGTGCTTGGTGTTCTCCAGCAGCCCGATGCGGGCGCCGGCCAGGTCGGCGCGGCGGGGCGCGAGCGAGCTGCTGGCCACCCGCACCGCGCTGAGGCCGGTGGGGTCCAGGACGTCGGCGAGGGTGGCCATCACGCCACCCTCACGCAGACGGGGCGCGGGGCGGGGCGGCGGCGCTGCTGCCTCTGACGGGACATCGGAACGGTCCTCCTCGGGTGGAGCTCCGCCGGTCACCCCGAAGACGTCGGGGTGACCGGTCGGGCCGCGGTCTGGCGGGTGACCGGGGTCACCTCAGCCCTGTGGATGATCGTGGTCCGGGCGCCGTCGGCGGATCGAGATGGCTTCCCCCCGGCGGAAGCGCCGTCCGATCGGCGGTGCTTGACAAGCACCCTGGAACGGCCGGAGATTGTGATCACCGCCACCCGCCACCGCCGGTCTGCCCACCCCGGTCCGAGCCAGGAGGACGACATGCCGGCAACGATGCCGCTGCACTCGACCACCACCGACGGGGCCCGCCGCCCCAGCCGCCCGTCCGCGACGGGCGCCACCGCCCCGGGGGGCGCCGCCCCCGCCTCACCGGCCACCGCCGCCGGCCGCACCCTCGCGGTGCTCGCCGCCTTCGGGCCCGAGCACGCCTCCCTCTCGCTGTCCGACATCAGCCGCCGCACCGGGCTGTCGCTGACCACCACCCACCGGCTGGTCGGCGAGCTGCGCCAGTGGGGCGCCCTGGAGCGCGGCCCCGACGGCCGGTACGCCATCGGCCTGCGCCTGCTCGAGCTGGGTGCCCTGGCGCCGCACGGGCTGCAGCTGCGCGAGCTGGCGCTGCCCTTCCTCGACGACCTGCACCACGCCACCCGGGCCAACATCCACCTGGCCGTCCGCGACGGCCACGACGTGGTCTACGTGGAGGCGCTGCGCGCCCGCGGCGCGATCCGGGTGCTGTCCCGGCTCGGCGGGCGCTGGCCGCTGCACGCCACCGGCACCGGCCAGGTGCTGCTGGCCTACGCCGACCCGGAGGTCCAGCGCGAGGTGCTCGCGAGCCCGCTGCGCCGGTACACCGCGAACACCATCACCGACGTCGACAAGCTGCGCCGGGTGCTGGCCGAGGTCCGCCGCACCGGCGTCGCGATCGCGGAGAACCACCTGCCGCCCGCCGGGGCGCTGGCCCTGGCCGTACCGGTCCGCGGCCCGGGCGACGAGGTGGTCGCCTCGCTCGGGGTGACCGTGCAGCGCGAGACGGTGAAGAGCCATGCGCTCATCCCGGTGCTGGCCGCGACCGCCCGCGGGATCAGCCGCGCCCTCGGCGCGCCGTCGGTGAGCACCGTCGACCCGCGCACCGTGCGCCGCACGATGGAGCCCGACCTCATCTGAGCGCACCCCGACCTGGTCTCGGCGTGCGCTCCCGGGATCAGGAAGGCTGATCGTGCGTGCTCCTGGCTCACCGTCTGCGCTGAGCCAGGAGCACACACGGTGAGCCCGGATGCGCGGGGCCGAGGGCGGTCAGCCGGCCAGCAGCCGGGGCAACGCCTCGCTGATCGGCTCCCGGACGACGAGGTCGGCCAGGCCGTCGTAGGGCGTCGGCTGGGCGTTCACGATCACGACCCGGGCGCCGTGCGCGGCGGCCACCTCCACCAGCCCGGCCGCCGGGTGGACGCCGAGCGAGGTGCCCACGGCCAGGAACACGTCGCAGTCGCCGGCGGCCTGCGCGGCGGCGTCGAGGACCTCGGCGTCCAGCGCCTCACCGAAGTAGACCGTCGCCGTCTTGAGCACGCCTCCGCAGCGGAGGCAGGCCGGGTCGGCGTCCCCGGCGTCGACCCGGGCCAGCACCTCCGGCGTCGGCGTCCGCGCCCCGCAGGCGGTGCAGACCACCTCGTGCACCGTGCCGTGCAGCTCCAGCACCCCCGCCACTCCGGCCGCCTGGTGCAGACCGTCGATGTTCTGGGTGAGCAGCGCCCGCAGCCGGCCCTGCCGCGCCAGGTCGGCCAGGGCCGCGTGCCCGGCGTTCGGCCGGACGTCGGCGGCCGCGAGGTCCCGGCGCATCAGCCAGGAGCGGCGGCGGATCGCCGGGTCGCCCAGGTAGTACGAGAGCGTGACCAGCTTCTCGGCGTCGGGATCCCGGGTCCAGACGCCGTCGGGCCCCCGGTAGTCGGGGATGCCGCTGTCGGTGGAGATCCCGGCACCGGTCAGCACGCACACCTGCCGCGCGCGGGTCAGCCAGTCCGGGAGGGGCTCGGGCACGGTCACGCTGTCCCACGGTAGGAGCCCGCTCGACCGGCCACCACGCGGCGAACCCCTCACCGAGGGTGAGGGAAGGGTGGCCTTGCTCCGCATCCGCCGCAGTGGCCTGGGAAGATGACGGGTGGCACATCGAGGCGCAGTACAACGCGCGCAGGACCAGCGAGGGTGAGGCGCAAGCAGTGGCAGCCAGCAAGGACAGCTTCGGAGCCCGGTCGACACTCGACGTCGACGGCACCGAGTACGACATCTTCCGGCTCGACGCGGTGGAGGGCAGCGAGAAGCTCCCCTTCAGCCTGAAGGTCCTGCTGGAGAACCTCCTCCGTACCGAGGACGGCGCGAACATCACCGCCGACCACATCCGCGCCCTGGCCAACTGGGACCCGAACGCGGAGCCCGACCAGGAGATCCAGTTCACCCCGGCCCGCGTGGTCATGCAGGACTTCACCGGCGTCCCCTGCATCGTCGACCTCGCCACCATGCGCGAGGCGATGGCCGACCTCGGCGGCGACCCGCAGAAGATCAACCCGCTCGCGCCGGCCGAGCTGGTCATCGACCACTCCGTCATCGCCGACGTCTTCGGCACCCCGGAGTCCTTCGAGCGCAACGTCGAGATCGAGTACCAGCGCAACGGCGAGCGCTACCAGTTCCTCCGCTGGGGCCAGGGCGCCTTCGACGACTTCAAGGTCGTCCCCCCGGGCACCGGCATCGTGCACCAGGTCAACATCGAGCACCTGGCCCGCGTCGTCTTCCCCCGCCCCGAGGGTGACCGCGTCGTCGCCTACCCGGACACCTGCGTGGGCACCGACAGCCACACCACCATGGTCAACGGCCTGGGCGTGCTCGGCTGGGGCGTCGGTGGCATCGAGGCCGAGGCGGCGATGCTCGGCCAGCCGGTGTCGATGCTCATCCCCCGCGTGGTCGGCTTCAAGCTGACCGGCGAGCTGCCCGACGGCGCGACCGCCACCGACCTGGTGCTCACCATCACCGAGATGCTGCGTGAGCACGGCGTGGTCGGGAAGTTCGTCGAGTTCTACGGCGCCGGCGTCTCCGCCGTCCCGCTGGCCAACCGGGCCACGATCGGCAACATGAGCCCGGAGTTCGGCTCGACCGCGGCGATCTTCCCGATCGACGGCGAGACGATCACCTACCTGGAGCTGACCGGCCGCTCGGCCGAGCAGATCGCGCTGGTCGAGGCCTACGCCAAGGCCCAGGGCCTGTGGCACGACGACGCCCGCGAGCCGGCCTTCTCCGAGTACCTCGAGCTGGACCTGGCCACCGTCGTCCCCTCGATCGCCGGTCCGAAGCGCCCGCAGGACCGGGTCGCGATGACCGACGCCAAGGAGGCCTGGCGCGAGGCGCTGCCGGCCTACGTGGCCGACGACGAGCTCGGCGGCGAGGACCGCAAGCCCGGCGTCCCGTCCAACGAGCAGCCCTACGGCGTGGTCTCCCCCGCCGACGAGGCCTCGGCCGAGTCGTTCCCGGCCAGCGACCCGCCGGCCGCCATGTCCGCCCCCGCGGGCGGGCAGGCCGACGAGAACGCCAAGCCCCACCCGTTCGTGGCCGACGACGTCCTCCCCGACCGGCCGAACAAGCCGACCAAGGTCGTGATGGAGGACGGCACGGAGACGTTCGTCGACCACGGGCACGTGGTGATCGCCGCGATCACCTCCTGCACCAACACCTCGAACCCCTCGGTCATGATCGGCGCCGCGCTGCTGGCCAAGAAGGCCGTCGAGCTCGGCCTGACCACCAAGCCGTGGGTCAAGACGACGCTGGCCCCGGGGTCGAAGGTGGTCACCGACTACTACGAGAAGGCCCAGCTCACCCCGTACCTGGAGAAGCTCGGCTTCTACCTGGTCGGTTACGGCTGCACCACCTGCATCGGCAACTCCGGCCCGCTGCCGGAGCCGGTCAGCAAGGCGGTCAACGAGGCCGACCTCGCCGTCGTCTCGGTGCTCTCGGGCAACCGCAACTTCGAGGGCCGGATCAACCCCGACGTCAAGATGAACTACCTGGCGTCCCCGCCGCTGGTGATCGCCTACGCGCTCGCCGGGACGATGGACCTGGACCTGACGACCGAGCCGCTGGGCAAGGGCACCGACGGCCAGGACGTCTACCTGCGCGACATCTGGCCCTCGCCGCACGAGGTGCAGCGGGTCATCGACGCGTCGGTCTCGGCCGAGCAGTTCGGGGACAGCTACCAGGACGTGTTCGCCGGCACCGAGCAGTGGCAGAACCTGCCGACGCCGACCGGGGACACCTTCGCCTGGGACCCGGAGAGCACCTACGTCCGGAAGCCCCCGTACTTCGACGGCATGCCGGCCGAGCCGACCCCGGTGCAGGACATCGCCGGCGCCCGCACCCTCGCGGTGCTGGGCGACTCGGTGACCACCGACCACATCTCGCCGGCCGGTTCCATCAAGGCCGACAGCCCGGCCGGGAAGTACCTGCAGGAGCACGGCATCGAGCGCCGCGACTTCAACTCCTACGGGTCCCGTCGCGGGAACCACGAGGTGATGATCCGCGGCACCTTCGCCAACATCCGGCTGCGCAACCAGCTGGTGCCGGGCACCGAGGGTGGGGTCACCAAGAACCACCTGACCGGCGAGACGACGTCGATCTACGACGCCTCCCAGGCCTACCAGGCGCAGGGCATCCCGCTGGTGGTGCTGGCCGGCAAGGAGTACGGCTCCGGGTCGTCGCGCGACTGGGCGGCCAAGGGGACGGCGCTGCTGGGGGTCAAGGCGGTCATCGCCGAGAGCTACGAGCGCATCCACCGGTCGAACCTGATCGGCATGGGCGTGCTGCCGCTGCAGTTCCCGGAGGGCCAGAACCGCGAGTCGCTGGGCCTGACCGGCGACGAGGAGTTCACCATCACCGGGATCACCGAGCTGAACGAGGGCTCGATCCCCCGCACGGTGAAGGTGCAGGCGGGTGACGTGCAGTTCGACGCCCGGGTGCGCATCGACACCCCCGGTGAGGCGAACTACTACCGGAACGGCGGGATCATGCAGTACGTCCTCCGGTCGCTCCGGCAGGGCTGACCTCGCCGTGGACCTGGGCCTGGGCGGTCGCGGGATCCTGCTCACCGGCGCGAGCCGGGGGCTGGGGTTCGCCACCGCCCGGGCCCTGGTCGACGACGGCGCCCGGGTCCTGATCAGCTCCCGCAGCGCCGAGTCCGTGGACGCCGCCGTGTCCTCCCTGGGTGGAGGGCCGGCGGCGTTCGGCGTCCCGGCCGACCTGGCCGGGCCCGACGCCGCCGAGGCGCTGGTCGGCGCCGTGCTGGACCGGCTGGGCCGGGTCGACGGCGCACTGATCTCGGTGGGCGGGCCGGCGCCGGGCTCCGTGCTGGAGGTCGGCGAGAACGCCTGGCGCGCAGGTGTGGACAGCGTGCTGCTCGGCCCGCTGCGGCTGGTCCGGGCGCTGGTGCCGCACCTGGCCGAGGGCGCGGCGATCGGCTTCGTGCTGTCGACGTCGGTGCGCCAGCCGATCGGCCACCTGGCGATCTCCAACGGGCTGCGGCCGGGGCTGGCGATGACCGCGAAGGCGCTGGCCGACGAGCTCGGCCCACGTGGGATCCGGGTGTTCGGCCTGTTGCCGGGCCCCATCGCCACCGACCGGGTCACCGAGATCGAGGCCGGCTCCGGCGACCCCGCGGCGGCCCGGGCCCGCACGGAGGCCGCGATCCCGCTGCGCCGGGTGGGGCGGCCGGAGGAGTTCGGCCGGGTCGCCGCCTTCGCCCTCTCCCCCGCCGCCTCCTACGTCACCGGCACGATGATCGCCGTCGACGGCGGCGTCACCCGCGCGCTGTGACCACCCCTGAGGAGCCCGTCGTGAGCGCACCCCCGCACCCCGTCCTGGTCGCCTGCGCGCACGGCACCCGCAACCCCACCGGACGGCGGCTCATCGCCGAGCTCGCCCTGGCGGCCCGGGCGCAGCGACCGGGCACCCGGACGACGGCGGCGTTCGTCGACGTCCAGCCGCCCACCGTGGTCGACGTGGTCCGCGGCCTCGCCGACGACGGCACCCCGGCGGTCGTGGTCCCGCTGCTGCTGTCCGGCGGCTACCACGTGCACGTGGACATCGCCGGGGCGGTCGAGGCACACCCGCAGGCGGTGGCCGCCCGCCCGCTCGGGCCGGACCCGCGGCTGGCCGCAGTGCTCACCGACCGGCTGCGTGAGGCGGGCACCGATCCCGGCGACCCGCTGACGGCGATCGTGCTGGCCGCGGCCGGGTCGAGCGACGCCCGCTCGGTCGCCGACGTGGAGAGCACGGCCGACCTGCTGCAGCGTGACTGGGCAGGGCCGGTGACCACCGGGTACGGCTCGGCGGCCCGGCCGACCGTGCCGGATGCGGTCGCGGCCGCCCGCCGGGCCGGCGCGGAACGGGTGGTGGTCGCGGCCTACCTGCTGGCCCCGGGCCACTTCCACGACAAGCTGCAGGGAGCCGGGGCCGATTGCGTCACGGCGCCATTGCTGCCCGACGACCGGATCGCCGCCGTCCTGCTTGACCGCTACGACGCCGCCCTCGCCGGGGCGGACCGTGGCGCCTCCCCGGCCCGATAGGGTCCGGGGTCATGCTGTCGTTCGCCGTCGCCGCCATCTACCCCGTGCTGATCGCGGCATTTTTCTTCCTGCTGTACTTGGTCGTCAACCGCGCGGTGCTCAACGCCCTGCGCACGCACGCGGCAGAGGTCCGAGCCGCCTCGGCCGCCCCCGACACGCGTGAGTGACCACCCGCCACCTGCCCGCTGACTCAGGCCTGCCAGCCCAGCAGGTTGCCACCCACCACCAGCGACAGCACGAGCAGGACGGCAGCGGCGAGCGGCACCAGCGGCGTCCACCAGGACCGGGCAGCAGCCAGCCGGACCAGCCAGACCGCCAGCGCCAGCCAGGCCAGCCACAGCGGCAGCAGCGCGTACAGCGGGACCGCCAGACCGCTCACCAGGTAGAAGTACCCGACCACCAGGTGAGCGGCGCCGGCCACGGCAGCGAGCAGGAGCGTTCCGGAGTCTCGAGTGGTCGCGTTCTGCATCGGCCGAGTATGGCGGCTCCAGCCCCGGCCCGGCCGGAACCGTCACCCGCCGGTGGCGACCGGGCGGGCGGGGTCGTGCGACCACTGCGACCAGGAGCCGGGCCACAGCGCGGCGTCGATGCCGGCGACGGCGAGTGCGGCCACCTGGTGCGCGGCGGTGATCCCGGAGCCGCAGTACACGCCGACCCGGGAGCCCGGCGTGACGCCGAGCCGGGCGAACCGCTCTTTCAGTACAGCGGCTGCAACGAGCCGGCCGTCGTCGCCGACGTTCTCGGTCGTGGGCGCGCTGACCGCACCGGGCACGTGGCCGGCGCGCGGGTCGATGGGCTCGACCTCGCCGCGGAAGCGTTCACCGGCCCGGGCGTCCAGCAGGACTCCCTCGCCCGGCAGGGCCGCCGCCTCGTCGATGGTGAGCACCGGCATCCCACCGCCGGCGAGGGTGACGTCCCCGGGCACCGGCACGACGTCGCCGGCCTCGACCGGGCCGCCGGCCGCGGTCCAGGCCGCCAGCCCGCCGTCCAGCAGGGTGACCTCGGTCAGGCCCGCCCAGCGCAGCAGCCACCAGGCCCGGGCGGCGGCCATCCCCGGTCCGGCGTCGTAGACGACGACCCGCGAACCGGCGGAGATCCCCCACCGCCGCGCGGCTGACTGCAGCGACTGCACCGACGGCAGCGGGTGCCGGCCGGCCTCGGGGGACGCCGGCCCGGAGAGCTCGGTGTCGAGGTCGACGTAGACCGCACCGGGCAGGTGGCCGGCCAGGTACTCGTCGCGACCGGTGTCCGACCCCAGCTGCCAGCGCACGTCGAGCAGCACCGGCGCCGGATCGCGCAGGAGGTCGGCGACGGACGTCAGCACCGTCACGCGGAGCCCCCCTGCCGGGCCGCCTCCAGCTCCGCGGTGAGGGCGGCGATCACGTCGGCGCGGCCGCCGTACCGGGCCGGGGTGCTCTGCAGGACGGCGATCCGCCAGCGACCGTGCTCCTCGGCGGCGACCAGGGAGTGCACGGTGTGCAACGCCGGCTCCAGCGCCTGGGCGCCGGGCGGCACCATGCCCGCGACCGCGTACAGCACCGCCATGTGGTCACCGAGCGGGCGCAGCGATCGGACGATCCCGACGAACGTCGGGGTGGCCCGTTCGGCGAACAGCCGTCGCATGTCCGACGCGATCTGCAGCCGTCCGCTGTGGATCGTGCCGTCGAGCTCGATGAGGTCGCCGTCGTCGGCGAAGACCGAGGAGACCGTGGCGCCGCTGCGCTGGTTCCACCCGGCCAGGAAGCGGGCGTAGAGAGCCCGGATCTGGGTGTCGTGGGGATGGCCTGCGCTCAACGCTCAACTCCTGGGACGTGGTGCTCGTGGTTCAGGAGTGACGCTAGTCGTCAGCCGACCTCGACGGTTCGCGGCCCGCCGTCGGTGAACTGGGTCCGGTACAGGTCGGCGTAGTGACCGCCGGCCGCGAGCAGCTCCTCGTGGGTGCCGCGCTGCACGATCCGGCCGTCGTCGACCACCAGGATTTGGTCGGCGTTGCGGATCGTGGACAGCCGGTGGGCGATCACCAGCGACGTGCGGCCGGCCAGCGCGGTGTCCAGCGCGCGCTGGACGGCGACCTCGGACTCGCTGTCCAGGTGCGCGGTCGCCTCGTCCAGGATCACGATGCCCGGCGCCTTGAGCAGCACCCGGGCGATCGCCAACCGCTGCTTCTCCCCGCCCGACATCCGGTAGCCGCGGTCGCCGACCACGGTGTCCAGCCCGTCGGACAGGGAGTGCACCAGCGCCGCGATCCGCGCCCCGGTCAGCGCCGACCACAGCTCCTCCTCGGTCGCGTCGGGCCTGGCGTACCGGAGGTTCGCGCCGATGGTGTCGTGGAACAGGTGCGCGTCCTGGCTGACGACGCCGATCGCGTCGCGCAGCGAGTCGCTGGTGGCCTGCCGGACGTCGACCCCGCCGACCCGCACCGCCCCGCCGGTGACGTCGTAGAGGCGCGACACCAGCGCGGCGATCGTCGACTTGCCCGCCCCCGAGCTGCCCACCAGCGCGACCAGCTGCCCCGGCTCGGCCCGGAAGGAGACGTCGTGCAGCACGTCCGCCGAGCCGCCGTGCTCGGGGACGGCGACGTCCTCCAGCGACGCCAGCGAGACCTCCGCGCCGGCCGGGTAGCGGAAGGAGACCCGGTCGAACTCGACCGAGCGGTCGTCGGCGGGCACCGGCACGGCGTCCGGCGCCTCGGCCACCATCGGCTGCAGGTCGAGCACCTCGAACACCCGGTCGAAGCTGACCAGCGCGCTCATCACGTCGACCCGCACGTTGGCCAGCGCGGTCAGCGGGCCGTACAGCCGGGTGAGCAGCAGGGCCAGGGCGACGACGTCACCGGCGGACAGCGAGCCGGTGAACGCCAGCCAGCCACCCAGCCCGTACACCAGGGCGGTGGCCAGCGCGGCGACCAGGGTGAGCGCGGTGAAGAACGCCCGGCCGTACATCGCCGAGAGCACGCCGATGTCGCGCACCCGGGCCGCCCGGCCGCGGAACGACTCCGCCTCGGCCTCGGGGCGGCCGAACAGCTTCACCAGCAGCGCGCCGGCCACGTTGAACCGCTCGCTCATCGTGGCGTTCATCGACGCGTTGAGCCCGTAGGACTCCCGGGTGATCGACTGCAGCCGCTTCCCGACCCGCTGGGCGGGGACCACGAACAGCGGCACCATGGCGATGGACAGCAGGGTGATCTGCCAGGACAGCGTCAGCATGACGCCGGCGGTGAGCACCAGGGCGATCACGTTGGAGACGACGCCGGAGAGCGTGGAGGTGAACGCCCGCTGCGCGCCGATGACGTCGTTGTTCAGCCGGCTGACCAGCGCGCCGGTCTGGGTGCGGGTGAAGAAGGCGACCGGCATGCGCTGCACGTGACCGAAGACCCGGCTGCGCAGGTCGTAGATGACGCCCTCGCCGATCCTCGCGGAGTACCAGCGCTGGGCCAGCGAGCTCCCGGCGTCCAGCACCGCCAGGCCGGCGATGACCAGCGCGATCCGGACGACGCCGCCGGCGGTGCCCTCCAGCCCGGCGATCCGGTTGACGATGTCCCCGGCCAGCAGCGGGGTGACCACGCCGATCACCGACGAGAAGACGACGAGCGCGAGGAAGGCGATCAGCTCACGCCGATAGGGCCCGGCGATGGCGAGGATCCGCCCCACCGTGCCCTTCGGGATCTCCCGGGCGGTGACCGAGGAGTCCCGGCTGAACGACCGCATCGCGGCCATGGAGGTCATCGAGCCGTCCACCGCGGCACCGCCTTCCGTGCTGTGACGGCGTGATCAAGCGGGGCAACAGGCGCCCGGCGGTGCTTGTTCCGGAGCGGGCGTCCGACGAAGGACCCCTCCGGATCCTCGGCGGTCCAGTCGCTCAGCCGGCGGCGAGCGCGCCGAGCCGGCGCACCTGGGCCGCCCGCTCGGCGGCGTCCTGCACCTCGGGGCCGTTGCGGACCGCCGAGCGCAGCAGCGCCAGCGTCTCCCGGGCGGCCCCGGCGTCCGGCGCCAGCAGCGCCGCGACCAGGTCGCTCACCGTCGCGTCCAGCTGCTCGGCCGGGACGGCGACGTTGGCGAGCCCGGTGGCCACCGCCTCGGCCGCGCCCACCGCCCGCCCGGTCAGGCAGATCTCCACCGCCCGGCTGTAGCCGACCAGCTCGACGAGGGTGCTGGTGCCGGTGAGGTCGGGCACCAGCCCCAGGCTCGCCTCGGGAAGCCGCAGCTGCGCGTCGTCGGCGACCACCCGCAGGTCGCAGGCGAGCGCCAGCTGGGCGCCGGCGCCGATCGCGTGCCCCTGCACCGCGGCGACCGACACGATCCCTGGCGACCGCAGCCAGCGGAACCCGGCCTGGTAGCCGCGGATCCGGTCCTGGGCCAGCTCGGCCGGCAGGGCCGCCAGCTCCCCCAGCCCGCCGCCGGTGGTGGCCGACGGGTCGAACAGGGTGCGGTCCAGCCCGGCGGAGAAGGACCGGCCGGCACCGCGCACGACCACCACCCGCACGGCGTCGTCCAGGGACTCCCCCACCGCACGCAGCGCCGCCCAGGTGGCCGGCGTCTGCGCGTTCAGCTGGTCGGCGCGGTCGAGGGTGACGGTGAGGACGGCGCCGTCGCGCGCCGTCCGCACCCACCCGTCGGCGTCGGCCCCGGTTGCCGGGGCCGACGTCACGCAGACTTCTTCGCGTTCCGGTTGGCGCCACCCCGGCCACGCAGCGTGGCCCCCGACTCCGAGAGCAGCCGGTGCACGAACCCGTAGGAGCGGTTGGTGGAGCTGGCCAGCGACCGGATGCTCTCCCCGCCGTCGTACCGGGCGCGCAGCTCGTCGGCGAGCGAACTCCGGTCGTCGCCAGTGATGCGCTTGCCCTTGCTCAGGTCCGCAGTGCTCGAGTCGGCCATGACTCCCCTCCGTGTCAGGTGACCACCGACGCCGTCGGTGGTCTCCCGCTGATCCCCCGGCGCCGTGTCCCGGTGACCTCGGCGTCCCAGCACCGATGATCACCCACCCGACGGAGGTCGGCCACCGCAACAAGACCGCGCGCAGCCGAGTTCGACAAGCGCCGCAGGTCAGGGCCGAGGATGCTCCGCTGACCAAGAGTGAGCCGTTACGCGAGCGAGACCCCGACCCGACTCCGCGCCGCAGTCCGCTCCTCGGTCGCTGGCGCTCCCTGCGATGCTCCCGCGGCTGTCGTCAGGCGCGAGACCCCGGGCCCGACTCCGCGCCGCAGTCCGCTCCTCGGTCGCTGGCGCTCCCTGCGATGCTCCCGCGGCTGTCGTCAGGCGCGAGACCCGGGCCCGACTCCGCGCCGCAGTCCGCTCCTCGGTCGCTGGCGCTCCCTGCGATGCTCCCGCGGCTGTCGTCAGGCCAACGTGACCAGGTCGGCGAGGTCCTCGCTCCAGGTGTCCTCCGTGCCGTCGGGCAGGATGATCACCTTGTCCGGGTTCAGCGCCCGCACCGCGCCCTCGTCGTGCGTGACGAGCACGATCGCGCCGCCGTAGGTGCGCAGCGCCTCGAGCACCTGCTCCCGGCTGGCCGGGTCGAGGTTGTTGGTCGGCTCGTCCAGCAGCAGCACGTTGGCGCCGGAGACGACGAGGGTGGCCATGGCCAGCCGGGTCCGCTCGCCACCGGAGAGCGTGCCGGTGCGCTGGTCGACCGCCTCGCCGGAGAAGAGGAACGCGCCCAGGATCCGGCGCAGCTCGGTGTCGGTGCTGTCCGGGGCCGCCGAGCGCATGTTCTCCAGCAGCGTGCGGTCCATGTCCAGCGTCTCGTGCTCCTGGGCGTAGTAGCCCACCCGGAGCCCGTGCCCGGCCTTCACCTCGCCGGTGTCCGGCCTCTCGGTGCCGGCCAGCATCCGCAGCAGCGTGGTCTTGCCCGCGCCGTTGAAGCCGAGCACGACGACCCGGGTGCCCCGGTCGATCGCCAGGTCGACGCCGGTGAAGATCTCCAGCGAGCCGTAGCTCTTGCTGATCCCCTCAGCGGTGAGCGGGGTCTTCCCGCACGGGGCGGGGGTCGGGAAGCGGAGCTTGGCGACCTTGTCCTGCACCCGCACCTCGGCCAGGCCGGCGGCCAGCCGGGCGGCGCGCTTGTCCATGCTCTGCGCGGCCTTGGCCTTGGTCGCCTTGGCGCGCATCTTGTCCGCCTGGCTGGTCAGCGCGTCGATCTTCTTCTCGGCGTTCGCCCGCTCGGACTTGCGGCGGCGCTCGTCGGTCTCCCGGGCGTCCAGGTACCGCTTCCAGCCGAGGTTGTAGATGTCGACGGTCGCCCGGTTGGCGTCCAGGTGCCACACCTTGTTGACCACGGCCTCCAGCAGCTCGACGTCGTGGCTGATCACCACGAGGCCGGCGCGGTGACTGGCCAGGTAGCCCTTGAGCCAGGTGATCGAGTCGGCGTCCAGGTGGTTGGTCGGCTCGTCGAGCAGCAGGGTGTCGGCGTCGGAGAACAGGATCCGGGCCAGCTCCACCCGGCGGCGCTGGCCGCCGGAGAGGGTGCGCAGCGGCTGCTCGAGAATTCGGTCCGGCAGGCCGAGGTTCGTGCAGATGCGGGCCGCGTCGGACTCCGCGGCGTACCCGCCGAGAGCGGCGAACTGGTCCTCCAGCCGGCCGTAGCGGCGCACCGCCCGGTCACGCTCAGCGTCGTCGGCCGGCTCGGCCATCGCGATCTGCGCCTTGGTCAGCTGGGCCTTGAGGACGTCGAGACCGCGACCGGAGAGCACCCGGTCGCTGGCGGTGATGTCCAGATCCCCACTGCGGGGGTCCTGCGGGAGGTATCCGAGCTCACCGGTCACGTCGACCTTGCCGGCGTGCGGCACCCGCTCCCCGGCCAGGGTGGTGAGGGTGGTGGTCTTGCCGGCACCGTTGCGCCCGACCAGCCCGATGCGGTCACCGGGCTGGACCCGCAGATCGGCGTCGCTGATGAGGATCCGGGCGCCGGCGCGCAGCTCGAGGCCGGTCGTCGTGATCACTGATCCCATGGTAGGCGCTCGACCGCCATCCGCCGACCCCATTACCGGGTGACCTCGGCGTCACCCCCGGTCCAGGCCGCCGCGCGGCGGCGGCCGCCGTAGCGTGAGGGCAGCCGTCAGCGGGAGGAGGACCACCGTGCCGAGGCCGGAGGTCGAGTACCCGCCCCCGCTGGGGCGGCCCCTGCCGTCACGCCCGACCCCGGCGGAGACCGGCACCGGGGACGTCGCCCCGCAGCAGGTGCTCCTGGGCGCCGGCGCGGTGGCCGTGGTGGCCGCCGGCGCCGCGTCGCTCACCGACGCCGGCTCGGTCCCGGGCCTGCTCGTGGTCACCCTGCTGACCGTCGTCGCGACGCTGGGCTCGCTGCGGGCCGGGCGCCGGGGCCTGCGCAGCAGCGAGGAGGCGCTCGCCTCCGCCGCGGTGGTGCTCGCCGCGGTGGGCGCGTGGTCGGCCGGGGAGGGCCCCGGTGGCCCGACCGGGGTGCTGCTCGCCCTGCTCGCCGCGGTGTTCGCCGTCGTCGGCCTGATCGGCCGGACGACCCTCACCTGGCCGATCGCGGCCTGGGGAGCCGGGCAGGGCGCGGTGCTGAGCGCGCTCACCGGGTCCGGCCTGTCCCTGGCCCCGCACGCGACCGCCGTGCTGGCCACCGCCGTCGCCGGGCTCACGGTCACGTTCGCCGCGCGGCACGCCGTCGCGGTGGTCACGCTGGTGACGGCCGCGGCCTGGTGGTCGACCGGGGTGGTCGAGGGCGCCGCCGTGGTCTGGACGACGGAGGCGGTGGGCACGGCCCTGGCCCCGGCCGCACTGATGCTCCTGGCGGCCGGCGCGCTGCTGGCCCTCCGCCGCCGGGGCCTGCGGTCGATGCTCGGTCCCCGGCCGGCCGTTCCGGTGCTCACCGGGCTGGTGGCCGGAGCGGCCGTCTCGGGCGTGCTGCAGGCGGCCGGGCTGGTCGGGGTGATGACCAGCGGGTACCTGGGGCTCGCGCTCGCGGCGGTGATCGGCGCGGTGGCCTCCCCGGAACCCGCTGCCCTGCTGCGCCCCACCGGTCTCGCCACCGCCGGGGTGCTCACCGGCACCGCCGTGGTGCAGTTGCTCGGGTCGGGGCACTGGTCGGCGCTGGCCGCCCTGCTCGCCTCCGCCGCGGTGCCGGCGGTCGTGGTCGCCGCCCGGCAGCCGACCGACCGCCCCGGGGCACTGCCGGTCGCGGTGGGCTGCCTGGCCGCCGCCGTGCTGCTGGCCGAGGCCGACGGCACCCTCGGGCCGGCGGTGGCCGGCTGGCTGCTGGTGGTGCTGGTCCTGCTCGCCGCCGGCAGCGCCACCGCGCTGCGGGGGCACCGGTCGGAGCTGCCGCTGACCTGGACGGCGGCCGCGGTCGCCGTCGCCGGGCTCGCCGAGCTGGGGCGCGGGTCGGGGCTGTCCGGCCTCGCCGTGGGGCTCGCCGTGGTCGGCGCGGGCTTCGTCGCCTCCGGCTCGGTGACCGATCGGGCTCCGGTCCGGGCCGGAGGGTGCGTCGCGTTGGTGCTGGCGGCCTGGACAGCCGCGGGGCAGGCCGGCGTCGGCGTGCCGGAGGCGTACACGCTGCCGGCCGCGACGGTGCTGTGGCTGTACTCGGGGCGGCGGCTGGCCACCGGGGCCTCATGGCCGGCGTGGGGCCCGGGGCTGGTGGTCGCCTTCGTGCCGTCGGTGTGGCTGGCGGCGACCGGGCCGGACGTGACCCGCCTGGTGCTGGTGGTCCTGGCCGCCACGGTCACCGCCGTCGCCGGCGGCCGCCGGCAGGTGCAGGCGCCGCTGGTCGTGGGGGCGGCCTCGCTGACGGCGGTGGCGCTCGGCCGGCTGGTCGCGCACCTGCCGTTCACCGGCCTGCTGGCCGTCGGGTCCGCAGGCGCCGTCCTGCTGGCGGCGGGCGCGGCCTACGAGGAGCGACGCTCACGGGCGCGCGCGGCCCTCACCCGCGTCGCCGACCTGCGCTGACGCGGGGTCGTTACAGCCACTGCACGCATCGGTCCGGGCCACTGATCGACCATCCGGGCGCCCACTGGGCCATGCTGGGCCGATGAGGCGGCGAGGGTGGCGGGACCGGGCCTGCGCCGGGGCACTGACCGCCCTGGTGGCGCTGGGCGTCGGCGCATGCGGCGGCACGGACTCACCGTTCCTCGGCACATGGTCGGACGATGCCGGTCCGCTGAGCCAGGAGGAACTGCACCTTTACCGTGGCGAGGACCACTGCGACTGGGAGCAGGCCCTGTTCCTGCGCATGGCCTGGCCGCCGGGCGCAGGCGAGCGGCTCCAGTTCGTCCGGGACCCCGAGGGGGTCGTCTCCCCCGCCCTCGCCGCGGCGTTCGACGGTGAGACGCTCCTGCCCGGTGACGCGGTCGCCACCGGCTTCCACAATGAGAACGGCGCGCGGCTGTGGCTGCCGGCCGGCGCTGACCCGCGTGCGGCCTACCTGGTGGGCGACTCCGGCGCGGTGGAAGCGTGGCCGCGGGCCGACCGCGGGGTGGGGTGCGACTGACCCGGACACGACGAGGGCCCGCACCCCGGGCGGGGTGCGGGCCCTCGTCGGGACACAGCGTCGCTACACGCGGAAGCCCAGCGCGCGGAGCTGCTCGCGGCCGTCGTCGGTGATCTTGTCCGGTCCCCACGGCGGCATCCAGACCCAGTTGATCCGGATGTCGTCGACCAGGCCGGGACCGGGGCCGCCGGTCAGCGCCTGGCGGGCCTGGTCCTCGATGACGTCGGTCAGCGGGCAGGCCGCGGACGTCAGCGTCATGTCGATGATCGCGACGTTGGACTCGGTGTCGACGTCCAGGCCGTAGACGAGGCCCAGGTCGACGACGTTGACGCCCAGCTCGGGGTCGACGACGTCGCGCATGGCCTCCTCGACGTCCTCCAGCAGGGCGGACTTGCCGCCGTAGATGCCCTCGGCCGGAGCCGGTTCGGTGGTCTCGCTCATCGGTTCACTCCCTCGGTCGGGGCTGCGGACAGCGCGCGGGCGCTCGCGTCCTTCAGCGCCATCCAGCTCATCAGCGCGCACTTGACCCGGGCCGGGTACTTGGAGACGCCGGCGAACGCGATGGCGTCCTCCAGCTCGTCCTCCAGCTGCTGGGCCACGGACGCGTCGCCCTTGCTCTGCATCAGCGTCATGAAGTGCTCGCCGGTGGCCAGCGCCTCGGGCACCGGCTTGCCGAGCACCAAGTCGTACATGGCCGACACCGACGCCTGGCTGATCGAGCAGCCCATCCCCTCGTACGAGACGTCCGAGAGGACCGGGTCGCCGGCGGCGTCCGTCTCGAGGTGCACCCGCAGGGTGACCTCGTCGCCGCAGGTCGGGTTGACGTGGTGCACCTCGGCCTCGAACGGGTCGCGCAGACCGCGCCCGTGCGGGTTCCGGTAGTGGTCCAGGATGATGTCCTGGTACATCGACTCCAGCTGCATCAGCTCGCCGCTCCCCTGCTCCCCGAGGCACCGTCCACAGCAGGTGCAACACCGAAGAAGCGCTGGGCTTCCCGCACCGCATCGACGAGCGCGTCGACGTCGTCGTAGCCGGTGTGCACGTAGAAGGTGGCGCGGGTGGTGGCCGGCACGCCGTAGCGGCGGACCACCGGCCACGCGCAGTGGTGGCCGACCCGGACCTCGACGCCGAGGTCGTCGAGGACCTGGCCGACGTCGTGCGGGTGGATGCCCTCGACGGTGAAGCTGATCGCCCCACCGCGGGCCACGGTGTCCGGCGGGCCGATCACGGTGACGCCGGGGATCGCCTGCAGCTGCGCCAGCGCGTACTCGGTGAGCGCCTCCTCGTGCGCCAGCACCTTGTCCATGCCCAGGCGCTCGAGGTACTCGACGGCCGCGCCCAGGCCGATCACCTGCGCGGTCATCGGGACGCCGGCCTCGAACCGCTGCGGCGGGGGCATGAACGTGCTGCCCTCCATCCGGACGACCTCGATCATCGAGCCGCCGGTGAGGAAGGGCGGGAGGGCGTCGAGCACCTCGTACCGGCCCCACAGCACGCCGACCCCGGTGGGGCCGAGCATCTTGTGCCCGGAGAACACCAGGAGGTCCGCGCCGAGCGCAGTGACGTCGACCGGCTGGTGCGGCACCGACTGCGCGCCGTCGACCAGCACCAGCGCGCCGACCTCGTGCGCCCGGCCGATGATCTCCTCGAGCGGGTTGATCGTGCCGAGGATGTTCGACTGCTGGGTGACCGCAACCAGCTTGGTCCGCTCGTTGACCACGGTGGCGAGGTCGGACAGGTCCAGCCGGCCGTCGTCGGTGAGCCCGAGCCAGCGCAGGGTCGCCCCGGTGCGCTCGCACAGCTGCTGCCAGGGCAGCAGGTTGGCGTGGTGCTCCATCTCGGTGACGACGATCTCGTCGCCCTGCCCGACGGCGTACCGGCGGAACTCCGGCTCCTTCGCCGTCGCCGCGTTGCTCAGCGCGTAGGCGACCAGGTTGATCGACTCGGTGCTGTTGCGGGTGAAGACGACCTCGTTCTCCGGCGCCCCGATGAACGCGGCCACCTTCGCCCGGGCCGCCTCGTAGAGGCCGGTGGCCTCCTCGGCGAGCTGGTGCGCGCCACGGTGCGGGGCGGCGTTGTGGTTCTCGTAGAAGTCGCGCTCGGCGTCGAGCACCGAGCGTGGCTTCTGCGACGTGGCGCCGGAGTCGAGGTAGACCAGCCGGCGCCCGTCGCGGACGGTGCGGGACAGGATCGGGAAGTCCGCCCGGATCGCCTCGACGTCCAGCGGGAGGGGCGCCTGCTGCGCCCCGGCGGGACGCGAGACGGTCTCGGTCATGACTGCTGGGCCTCCGCGCTGGCCTTCTCGGTGGCGGCCTGCTCGGCCGAGTCCTTCACGTAAGCGGCGTAGCCCTCGTCCTCGAGCTTCTGCGCGAGCTCCGGGCCGCCCTCCTCGACGACCCGGCCGGCGACGAAGACGTGCACGAAGTCGGGCTTGATGTACCGCAGGATCCGCGTGTAGTGCGTGATCAGCAGGACGCCGACCGGGCTGTCGGCCTTGGCCCGGTTGACGCCCTCGGAGACGATCCGCAGCGCGTCGACGTCCAGGCCGGAGTCGGTCTCGTCGAGGATCGCCACCTTCGGCTTGAGCAGCCGCATCTGCAGGATCTCGTGGCGCTTCTTCTCACCACCGGAGAAGCCCTCGTTGACGTTGCGCTCGGCGAACGCCGAGTCCATCTCGAGGTTCTCCATCTCGGTGCGCACGTCCTTCACCCAGGTGCGCAGCTTCGGCGCCTGCCCGGTGACGGCGGTGGCCGCGGTGCGCAGGAAGTTCGACACCGAGACGCCGGGGACCTCGACCGGGTACTGCATGGCCAGGAACAGGCCGGCGCGGGCGCGCTCGTCGACGCTCATCGCGAGGACGTCCTCGCCGTCGAGGGTCACGGTGCCGCCGGTGATCGTGTACTTGGGGTGCCCGGCGATCGAGTAGGCCAGGGTCGACTTGCCCGACCCGTTCGGGCCCATGATCGCGTGGGTCTCGCCGCCGCGGACGGTGAGGTCGACGCCGCGGAGGATCTCCTTGGCCTCGTCGCCCTCGCCGACGGTGACGTGCAGGTCGCGGATCTCCAGGACGCTGCCGGCCTGCAGGCCGGTGGCGGACGGGGTCGCGGTGGGGCTGGTCACGGGTGTTGTCGCTCCTTGGTCAGTTGGCCGCGGCGAGGGGGGCGTCGACGTCGATCAGCACGTCGTCGCCCTCCACCCGGACCGGGTAGACGGGGACCGGCTCGGTGGCCGGGAGGTTGGTGGGCTGGCCGGTGCGCAGGTCGAAGCAGGAGCCGTGCAGCGCGCACTCGATGGTGGGCGCGCCGTCGACCTCCTCGATGTCGCCCTCGGTCAGCGGGATGTCGGCGTGGGAGCAGCGGTCCTCGACGGCGAAGAGCTCACCGTCGAAGTCCACGACCGCCACGTCGACGTCCGCGAGCTCGATCCGCAGCGCGCCGTCCTCGGGCACCTCGGACCGGGCGCAGACCCGCTCGAACGCCATCTCAGGCCACCTCGACCGGCTGGTCGTCCAGGTCGGGGAGCGCCCCGAGCCGGCGCTCGATGGTGCCCATCAGCCGGTCCTGCAGCTCGGGCAGGCCGATCTGCTGGACGACGTCGGCGAAGAAGCCGCGCACCACCAGGCGGCGGGCGGTCTCGGCGTCGATGCCGCGCGAGCAGAGGTAGAACAGCTGCTCGTCGTCGAACCGGCCGGTGGCGCTGGCGTGGCCGGCGCCGACGATCTCGCCGGTCTCGATCTCCAGGTTCGGGACCGAGTCGGCGCGGGCGCCGTCGGTGAGCACCAGGTTGCGGTTGAGCTCGTAGGTGTCGGTGCCGGTGGCCGCCGGGCGGATCCGGACGTCGCCGACCCACACGGTGTGCGCCTTTTCCCCCTGCAGGCCGCCCTTGTAGACGACGTTGCTGGAGCAGTTCGGCGTCGCGTGGTCGACCCAGAGCCGGTGCTCCTGGTGCTGGGTCTCGTCGGCGAAGTACACGCCGAGCATGTCGACCGAGCCGCCGGGGCCGGCGTACTGCACGTTGTTCACCAGCCGGACCAGGTCGCCGCCGAGGGTGACCGCGACCTGCTTGAGGCTGGCGTCCCGGCCGATGACGGAGTCGTACTGGGCGCCGTGCACGGCGCCGGGCGCCCAGTCCTGCACCGAGACGACGGTGACCTGCGCGCCGTCGCCGAGCAGGAAGGAGACGCTGCCGGCGTACCGGGCCAGGCCGCTGTGGTCCAGCACGACCGTGGCCTGCGCGAACGCGCCGACCTCGACGACCAGCTGGCCCCAGACGACCTCGTCACCGCCGGTGCCGGCCAGCCCCAGGGTGACCGGGCGGTCGAGCACGGCCTCCTTGGCGATCCGGACGACGGCCGCGCCACCGCTGCGCTGACGGGTCAGCGCAGCCAGCCGGTCGACCGGCTCGGGCAGGCCCTTGAGCAGCGGGTCGTCGGCCTCGACGCTGGTGAGCTCGACGCCCTCGGGGAGGTCGGTCGACCAGGTGAGCTGCGCCTGCGACGGCGCGCCGTCCAGCAGCGGCCGGATGCGGCGCATCGGGGTGAAGCGCCACTCCTCCTCCCGGCCGGTCACGACACCGAAGGCGTCGGGGTCGGTGGAGGTGAACCGCTCGGCCGGCGAGCCGGTCGGGGCCGGACCGCCGTGCGAGTGCGACCCCGCGGGGACGTCGCCGGCGGTGCCGGTGCCGGCCGCCGGGGTGGTCGGCGGGCCGGCCTGGGCACCGACGCCCGGGGCGAAGAGCTCGCCGGCCAGCTGCGAGGTCTCGGCAGCCGCCAGCGCCTCCGGGCCCAGCTCGTCGGCGGTGGTGTTGTTCGTGTCGGGGCTCGACATCAGCCGACGGCACCTTCCATCTGCAGCTCGATCAGGCGGTTCAGCTCCAGGGCGTACTCCATCGGCAGCTCCCGGGCGATCGGCTCGACGAAGCCGCGCACGACCATCGCCATCGCCTCGTCCTCGGACAGACCGCGGCTCATCAGGTAGAAGAGCTGGTCCTCGCTGACCCGGGAGACGGTCGCCTCGTGGCCCATCGCGACGTCGTCCTCGCGGACGTCGACGTAGGGGTAGGTGTCCGAGCGGCTGATCGTGTCGACCAGCAGCGCGTCGCACTTCACCGTCGACTTGGAGCCGTAGGCGCCCTCGTCGACCTGCACCAGGCCGCGGTAGGAGGTGCGGCCACCGCCCCGGGCCACCGACTTCGACACGATCGTCGAGGAGGTGTGCGGCGCGGCGTGCACCATCTTGGCGCCGGCGTCCTGGTGCTGGCCCTCGCCGGCGAAGGCGATGGACATGACCTCGCCCTTGGCGTGCTCACCGGTCATCCACACGGCCGGGTACTTCATCGTCACCTTGGAGCCGATGTTGCCGTCGACCCACTCCATGGTCGCGCCCTCGTGGGCCACGGCCCGCTTGGTGACCAGGTTGTAGACGTTGTTCGACCAGTTCTGGATGGTCGTGTACCGGCAGCGCGCGTTCTTCTTCACGATGATCTCGACGACCGCGGAGTGCAGCGAGTCGGTCTTGTAGATCGGCGCGGTGCAGCCCTCGACGTAGTGCACGTAGGCGCCCTCGTCGATGATCATCAGGGTGCGCTCGAACTGGCCCATGTTCTCGGTGTTGATCCGGAAGTAGGCCTGCAGCGGGATCTCCACGTGCACGCCCGGCGGCACGTAGATGAAGGAGCCGCCGGACCACACGGCCGTGTTCAGCGCGGCGAACTTGTTGTCCCCGGAGGGGATCACCGAGCCGAAGTACTCGCGGAAGAGGTCCGGGTGCTCGCGCAGCGCCGTGTCGGTGTCCAGGAACAGGACACCCTGCTCCTCGAGGTCCTCGCGGATCTTGTGGTAGACGACCTCGGACTCGTACTGCGCCGCGACACCGGCGACCAGCCGCTGCTTCTCCGCCTCGGGGATGCCCAGCTTGTCGTAGGTGTTCTTGATGTCGTCGGGCAGCTCGTCCCACGTCGTGGCCTGGGCCTCGGTCGAGCGCACGAAGTACTTGATGTTCTGGAAGTCGATCCCGGAGAGGTCCGAGCCCCAGTCGGGCATCGGCTTCTTGCCGAAGATCTTCAGCGCCTTGAGTCGGCGCTCGAGCATCCACTCGGGCTCGTTCTTGCGGCGCGAGATGTCGCGGACGACGTCCTCGTTGAGGCCACGGGTGGCCGAGGCGCCGGCGACGTCGGCGTCCGCCCAGCCGTACTTGTAGCGGCCGAGCGCGTCGATCGTCTCGTCCTGCGTCATCGGTGCGCTGGTCACCGGCTGCTGGGTGCTGGTCATGCGGGGGTCCTCTCCCGGTCGATCGAGGGGGTGGATCGAGTGCTGGCGCCGGCCGGTCCGTCCAGAGCGACGGAGGCAGCAGCGCGACCAGCAGGTACAGGGCGCGCCGGGGCGGCTTTGTTCCCGGCGCGGAGGGTGCGGGCAGGGATGTGCGTCGTGCAGACGCCGTCCCCGTGGGCGATGGTGGCCAGCCGCTGCACGTGGGTACCGACCAGCCGGCTGATCACCGCGGTCTCAGCCTCGCACAGCTGGGGGAACTCGGCGGCCACGTGGGCCACCGGGCAGTGGTGCTGGCACAGCTGCTCGCCGCCGGAGGTCGCGCCACCGCCCAGCGAGAGCGCCATGGCGGCGTAGCCCTCGGTGGTGAGCGCCGCGGCGACCACCTCGGCGCGGTCCACCGGCCCTGCGGCGCCCCGCTGCGCCTGCTCGACGGCGGCGGAGCAGCGCTCCTCCAGCCCGGCGAGCTGCTGCTCCGCGACCTCGCGCACCGCCTCGGGGCCGCCGCGGGCGGCGACGAAGCGCAGCGCGGTGAGCGCGAGGTCGTCGTAGGCGTGCGGGAACGACTCCCGCCCCGCCTCGGTGAGCGCGAACCGGCGGGCGGGGCGCCCCCGGCCGCGACGCCCCGCGGCTGCCTCGCGCTCGGAGACCCGCCCGGCGGCGAGCAGACCGTCCAGGTGCCGGCGGACGGCGGCCGGGGAGATCCCCAGCCGGCCGGCGAGCTCGGCGGCGGACTGCGGGCCGTGCTCGAGGAGCAGGGCGCTCACCCGGTTGCGGGTGCGCCCGTCCTCCCCCGTCGGGGCCGGGGACGACACGGTCCCGGCACCGGCCGGAGCCGGGGTCGGGGCACGGGTCGCAGCAGTTTCCACAACACGATTGTGTGCTTAATCGGGAGGCCCGCAAGCAAGGTCGCCCTTACCTGCGGGCCTCCCGAGAGGCAGCTCACACCCCGGCGGTGGCCTCGCTCTCAGCCGTGGCCACGGTGTTCGGCGCGGCGTCCTCGACGGCGAACTCCAGCTCGGCGTCCACCACGCTGACCCGGACCCGCTGACCGGCACCCAGCTCCCCGCCGAGCACCAGTCGGGACAGCTGGTTGTCCACCTCCCGCTGGATGGCACGCCGCAGCGGCCGGGCACCGAACTGCCGCTCGAAGCCGCGCTCGGCCAGCCAGGAGACCGCCTCGGGCGTCACCTGGAGCTCGATGTCCTGCGCGCTGAGCCGGCGCCGGGTCTCGTCCAGCAGCAGGTCGGTGATCCGGGCCAGCTGCTCGGCCTCCAGCTGCCGGAAGACGACGATCTCGTCGATCCGGTTGAGGAACTCCGGCCGGAACGCCTCCCGCAGCCGCCGCATCACCTGGTCCCGCAGGTCGTCGCCCGCGTCCCCGCCGGCGGTGAAGCCCAGCGGGCCCCGGCCGGCGTTGACGATCGCCTCCGACCCCAGGTTGCTGGTCATGATCACCACCGTGTTGGTGAAGTCGACCGTCCGACCCTGCGAGTCGGTGAGCCGGCCGTCGTCCAGCAGCTGCAGGAGCGTGTTGAACACGTCCGGGTGGGCCTTCTCGACCTCGTCGAACAGCACCACCGAGTACGGCCGGCGACGCACCGCCTCGGTGAGCTGACCGGCGTCCTCGTACCCCACGTAGCCGGGGGGCGAGCCGACCAGCCGGCTGACCGTGTGCCGCTCCTGGAACTCGCTCATGTCCAGCCGGACCATCCGGTCGGAGTCGCCGAAGAGCGCCTCCGCCAGCGCCCGGGCCAGCTCGGTCTTGCCGACGCCGGTCGGGCCGAGGAACAGGAAGCTGCCGATCGGCCGGTCCGGGTCACCGAGCCCGGCACGCGAGCGCCGGATGGCCTCGGCGACCACCCCGACCGCCTCGTCCTGGCCGACGACCCGCTCGTGCAGCACGTCCTCCAGCCGCAGCAGCCGGTCGCGCTCCTCCTCGGTCAGCTGGGCCACGGGCACCCCCGTCGCCCGGGAGACCACCTCGGCGATCTCCGTCGTCCCCACCTCGGGGATGCCGGCGCCCCCGCCGGACCGGGCCTGCTCCAGCTCGGCCTGCGCCGCCTGGCACTCGTCGCGCAGCGCGGAGGCCCGCTCGTACTGCTCGGCGGCGACCGCCTGGTCCTTCTCCCGCTGCAGCTCCAGCACGCGCTGCTCGAGCGCACGCAGGTCGGTGGTGGGCCGCCGCACCCGAAGCCGGGTGCGCGCGCCGGCCTGGTCGATCAGGTCGATCGCCTTGTCCGGCAGGTGCCGGTCGGTGATGTACCGGCTCGACAGCTCCGCCGCGGCGACCAGCGCCTCGTCGGTGAACCGCACCTGGTGGTGCGCCTCGTACCGGTCGCGCAGCCCGCGCAGGATCTCCACGGTGTCCAGCACGCTGGGCTCCGGGACCAGGATCGGCTGGAAGCGGCGCTCGAAGGCCGGGTCGGTCTCGATGTTGCGGCGGTACTCGTCCAGTGTGGTGGCGCCGACGATGTGCAGCTCCCCGCGGGCCAGGGCCGGCTTGAGCATGTTGCCCGCGCCCGCCGAGCCCTCGGATCCGCCGGCGGCGACGACCGTGTGCAGCTCGTCGATGAAGACGATCACCTCGTCGCTGTGCTCGCGGATCTCGTCCATCACCTTCTTCAGCCGCTCCTCGAAGTCACCGCGGTAGCGGGTGCCGGCGACCAGACCGGTCAGGTCCAGCTCGACCAGCCGGCGGTCGCGCAGCGACTCGGGGACGTCGCCGTCCACGATCTGCAGGGCGATGCCCTCCACGATCGCGGTCTTGCCGACGCCGGCCTCGCCGATGAGCACCGGGTTGTTCTTGTTCCGCCGGGAGAGCACCTCGATGGTCTGCTCGATCTCCTGCGCGCGGCCGATGACCGGGTCGATCCTGCCGTCCCGGGCCAGCGCGGTGAGGTCGCGGCCGTACTCGTCGAGCGTGGGGGTGTTCGACGGCGGCTGCTCTCCCCCACCGGCACCGCCGGTCGGCACGGGACCGCCCGCCGCCGCCCGCTGCAGCCCCTCCGGGGTCACCCGGGCGCTCCCCAGCACCCGGCCCGCGCCGGACTCCGGGTTCAGCGCCAGGGCGAACAGCAGGTGCTCGGGGCCGATGTAGGTGGAACCACTGGCGCGCGACACCTGGTGGGCGTCGAGCAGGGCCCGCTTCGCCGCCGGGGTCAGCGCCGGCGGCTGCCCGGTGGCCTCACCGCCCCGCAGCTCCGCGGCCAGGGCGTCGCGCAGGCCGTCGGCGTCCGCGCCGCTGCGGGCCAGCAGGGTGCGCGTCGGCTCGTGCCCGGCCAGGGCCCACAGCAGGTGGGCGGTGTCCAGGTCGGTGCTGCCCCACTCCGCGGCCTGGTGCGCCGCGGCGGAGACCACCTCCCGGGAGTGCGAGCTCAGCAGCTGGGTGATGTCGACCCGCTGCATCCCACGACGCGCCCCGGGACCGAGGAACGCCTGGAAGAAGTCGTCGAAGGGGCTGCCGCCGAAGGGACCGCCCGGGAAACCGCTGCTCATCAGTCGATGGCCGCCTCTCGTGTCGATGTGGCGGTGCTCACCTACCCGCTCCGGGCGCTCTGCACCTCGACGGCCTGATCAGCGGTCGGCCGGGGTGGCGGGGCCGGAGCGGGCACCGGGGGGCCGTTCGGCCGGGCCGGTGGGGGCACCGCAGTGGATAGCATCGGCGGCGTGTCCGTTCTTCCCGCCTCGGTCCGCTCGGCCGCGGTGCGCCCCTCGACCGTGTCCCGCATCGCACTGGCCAACGTGGTGGCGAACGGGCTGATCGTCGTCACCGGCGGCGCCGTCCGCCTGACCGGCTCGGGGCTGGGCTGCCCCACCTGGCCGCGGTGCACCGACGAGAGCTTCGTGGCGACGCCGGAGCTCGCCGGCCACGGGTTGATCGAGTTCGGCAACCGCCTGCTCACCTTCGTGCTGGCCGCGGTGGCGATCGCCACCGTGGTGGCCGTCTTCCGATCGCCCCGCCACGACCTGCGGCGGCTGGCGGTGCTGAGCTTCCTGGGCATCCCGGCGCAGGCGCTGCTGGGCGGGGTCACCGTGCTCACCGGCCTCAACCCGTGGACGGTAGCCGCCCACTTCCTGCTGTCGATGGTCCTGGTGGCACTCGCGACGATCCTGTGGCTGCGTTCCCGCGAGCCGGGGGTGGGCCAGCTGCTGGTCCGCCGCCCGTTCGCGCTGCTGACCACCGGGCTCGCGGTCACCGTCGCCGCGGTGCAGGTGTTCGGCACGGTCGTCACCGGCAGCGGCCCGCACAGCGGCGACCCGGAGGCCGGGCGCACCGGCTTCGACCCGGAGCTGATGAGCCAGCTGCACGCCGACGTCGTCTTCCTGCTCATCGGGCTGACCGTGGCGCTCCTGGTGGGCCTGCACGCCACCGACGCCCCCGCCCGGGTGCGCCGCGCCGTCCGGGACCTGCTGATCGTCGAGCTGCTCCAGGGCGTCGTCGGGTACGCCCAGTACTTCACCCACCTGCCGGCGGTGCTGGTGCTGCTGCACATGGCCGGCGCGGTGCTGGTCACCGTCTACACGGCGCGACTGGTCTGGTCGGTACGTGGGCCGGCCTCCGAGCTGCCGGTCGCCGAGGCCCCGCTCACCACCACCGCTGCCCGCTGAGGAGGCCGGTCCCGGCGCACCCGGCCGGGCAGCCACCCCGTCCGGTCCGCCCGTGACAGGGTCACCGGCGTGCCACCTGACGCCCTGATCCGGATGCTCCGGTGATCACCGACGTGCTGATCGACCACGCTGCGCTCGTGCCGGTCGCGTTGCTGGGGGTCGCGCTGGGCTGCGTGCTCATCGGCTCCGCGCTGCTGCGCAGCCGACGCGCCGGTACCCGGGTTCTCGGCACGCTGCTCGGGCTGTCCCTGCTGCCGGTGGTGGCGCTGACACTGGTCCCCGCAGGAGCCTCGCGGGCGGACGACGTCCGCTGCACGGTCCAGTTCTCCCTGCCGACCCTGGGCAGCGTGGAACTCCTGGCCAACCTCGCACTGTTCCTCCCGCCGGCCTTCGTCGGCACGCTGCTCAGCCGCCGTCCGCTGCTGGTGCTCACCGTCGCGACAGTCGCCTCGGCGCTGATCGAGGCGGTGCAGGCCGTCGTGCCGGTCCTCGGGCGGGCCTGCGACACCACCGACTGGACGATGAACACCGCAGGTGCCGTCTGCGGCGTCCTGCTGGCCGTCGGGACCATCGCCCTGGCCGACCGTCGCCGCACCGACCGCGAGCCGGCCTCGCGGGGGTGAGCTCCCGCCCGGGCCGCTAGACGAGGACGTCGGCCACCAGGGCGATCGACAGCAGCGTCATGTAGGTGATCGACACCGAGAAGAGCCGCATCGGGCGGTCGGGCACGCCTGCCTTGATCCGCCGCAGCCAGGCGTGCGACTCCACGACGTACCAGGCGCCCAGGCCGAGGGTGGCGATGCCGGTGATCCAGCCCAGCTGCGGCGTCACCGGCACCATCAGCAGCGAGGTGGTCAGCGTGCCCCAGGCCCAGGCGACCGACTGGCGCCCGACGGTGACCGGACCGGCCACCACCGAGAGCATGGGCACCCCGGCCCGGAAGTAGTCGAACCGGAACCGGCTGGCCAGCGCCCAGAAGTGCGGCATCTGCCAGCAGAAGACGATGCCGAAGAACACGAAGGCCGGCCAGTCCAGCGATCCGGTGACGGCAGCCCAGCCGATCAGCACCGGCGCCGCGCCCGGCAGGCCGCCGAACACCGTGTTGTGCCGGGTACGGCGCTTGAGCACCATCGTGTACAGCACCGAGTAGGCCAGCACCGCGGCCGCCGCGAGGGCCGTGGCCAGCGGCGTGGTGAAGAGCCCGAGCAGCACCAGGGAGACCCAGGCGAGCAGGACCCCGAACCACAGCGCGTTGCGGGGTGCGATGACCCCGCTGGGGATCGGCCGGTCCCGGGTGCGGGACATCAGCCGGTCGATGTCGCGGTCGTACCAGCAGTTGACCGTGTTGGCCGCCCCGGCGGCCAACATGCCGCCGACCAGGGTGGCCAGGACCAGACCGGTGCCCGGCCAGCCCCCGGCCGCGAGCATCATCGCCGGCAGCGTGGTGACCAGCAGCAGCTCGACGAGCTTCGGCTTGGTCAGCGACACGTAGGCGGCCACCGTCGACCGGAGCGGACGCACCGTCCGGGTTCGGCTCACGGCGCGGTCGGCGATCGCCGTCACCGGGGGCCCAGGAGCGCGGCGTCGCGCGGGCAGCAGGCCACCACGAGGTCCTTCTCCGCAGGGGGAATGGGTTGCTCGAACACTGTAGCCGGGGCCGCCCGGTGGAAATGGCCGGGCACCACTAGGGTTTGATCACGTTGACTCTGCGCGTAGAGCGGGTAGGGCGGTCGTCGAGGACGCCGGCGCACCCACCGCTCCCGACTTCCGACCGCGCCCGACCGGGGCGGCCGTGGTGCGCACCGTCGTCCGCCCGGGGTGGGTGGGTCCCCGCGCCCCCGGGCGGCCCGACATCGACCTACCCCGAGGGAGCACCGAGCGCCACATGAGCACTGACAACTCTTCTTCGACGGAAGCCACCCGCCCCGAGGCGTCGCCCGAGGCCGCCACCGACACCGCCACCGGCTCGCCGCGTCAGCCCCGGCCGACGCTGCCCGAGGGCTTCGGCGAGCTGGACCGCAAGGCCATCGACACCGCCCGCGTGCTGGCGATGGACGCGGTGCAGAAGGTCGGCAACGGCCACCCCGGCACCGCGATGAGCATGGCGCCCACCGCGTACCTGCTGTTCCAGAAGTGGCTCAAGCACGACCCCAGCGACCCGAACTGGGTCGCCCGCGACCGGTTCGTGCTCTCCATGGGCCACTCGAGCCTGACCCTGTACGTGCAGCTCTACCTGGCCGGCTACGGCCTGGAGCTCGACGACCTCAAGGCGCTGCGCACCTGGGGCTCCAAGACCCCCGGCCACCCCGAGGTCGGCCACACCGCCGGCGTCGAGACCACCACCGGCCCGCTGGGCCAGGGCGTGGGCAACGCCGTCGGCATGGCGATGGCGGCCCGCCGCGAGCGGGGCATGTTCGACCCGGAGACCCCCGAGGGCGAGAGCCTGTTCGACCACACCATCTGGGCCTTCGCCTCCGACGGCGACCTGGAGGAGGGCGTCAGCGCCGAGGCGTCGTCGCTGGCCGGCACCCAGCAGCTGGGCAACCTGGTCCTCGTCTACGACGACAACAAGATCTCCATCGAGGACGACACCACCGTCGCCTTCACCGAGGACGTCGGCAAGCGCTACGAGGCCTACGGCTGGCACGTCCAGCACGTGGACGACGGCGAGGACCTCGCCGCCATGGACGCCGCCTTCGCCGCCGCCAAGGCCGAGACCACCCGCCCGTCGCTGATCGTGCTGCGCACCGTCATCGGCTGGCCCTCGCCCAACAAGCAGAACACCGGCGCGGTGCACGGCTCGGCGCTGGGCGAGGACGAGGTCAAGGCCACCAAGCAGATCCTCGGCTTCGACCCGGAGCAGACCTTCGAGGTCACGCCCGAGGTCATCGAGCACACCCGCAAGGCCGTCACCCGGGGCCAGGAGGCGCACCGCGCCTGGCAGTCGGAGTTCGACGCGTGGCAGCAGGCCAACCCCGAGGGCTGGGCCCTGCTGGAGCGGATGACCACCCGCACCCTCCCCGAGGGCTGGGCCGCGAACCTGCCGACCTGGGACGCCGACCCCAAGGGCGTCGCCACCCGCAAGGCCTCCGGCGAGGTCCTCGCCGCGCTGTACCCCGAGCTCCCCGAGCTGTGGGGCGGCTCGGCCGACCTGGCGGAGAGCAACAACACCGCGGTCAAGGGCGAGCCGTCGTTCCTGCCCGCGAACCGGCAGACCAAGATGTGGACCGGTGGCCCCTTCGGCCGCACCCTCCACTTCGGCGTCCGCGAGCACGCCATGGGCGCGGTCATGAACGGCATCGCGCTGCACGGCGGCACCCGCGTCTACGGCGGCACGTTCCTCACCTTCTCCGACTACATGCGCGGCGCCGTGCGGCTGGCGGCGCTGATGCAGCTGCCGGTCACCTACGTGTGGACGCACGACTCCATCGGCCTGGGCGAGGACGGCCCGACGCACCAGCCGATCGAGCACTACGCCGCGCTGCGGGCGATCCCCGGGCTGGACTTCGTCCGGCCCGCCGACGCCAACGAGACCGCCGTCGCCTGGCGGACGATCCTGGAGAACAACGACCGGCCGGCCGGGCTGGCGCTGTCCCGGCAGAACCTGCCGGTGTTCGACCGGACCGAGTTCGGCTCGGCCGAGGGCGTCGCCAAGGGCGGCTACGTGCTCGCCGAGGCGTCCAACGGCGCCCCTGAGGTGATCCTCATGGGCACCGGCTCCGAGGTGCAGATCGCCGTCGCCGCCCGCGAGCAGCTCGAGGCCGCCGGCGTCCCGACCCGGGTCGTCTCGCTGCCCTGCTGGGAGTGGTTCGCCGAGCAGGACGAGGCCTACCGCCTCGAGGTGCTCCCCCCGTCGGTCAAGGCGCGGGTCAGCGTCGAGGCCGGCGTCCCCATGGGGTGGCGCGAGTTCGTCGGCGACGCCGGCCGGATCGTCGGCCTCAACCACTACGGCGCCAGCGCGTCCTACTCGAAGCTCTACGAGGAGTTCGGGCTGACCGAGGACGCCGTCGTCGCGGCTGCCCAGGAGAGCATCGAGGCCGCGGCCTCCGGCGCCACTCCCCCCAGCGGTGCCGGCGTCTCCCGCGGCGGGGTCTTCGGCTCCGACGCCACCGCCGACCACTGATGAAGGACCTCGCTGCAGGGCCCCACCACTCGCACGCTCGCGGCGGGGCCCTGCAGCGGGGCGACAACCACACCGACAGGAGGGCATGACATGGCCCAGAACGAGAACCTGGCACAGCTGTCGAAGTCGGGGGTCGCCGTCTGGCTCGACGACCTCTCGCGCGACCGCATCCGCAGCGGCAACCTCCAGCAGCTGGTCGACGAGCACAGCGTCGTCGGGGTCACCACCAACCCGTCGATCTTCGCCGCGGCCATCAGCGGCTCGTCGTCCTACGACGACCAGCTGCACGCGCTGGCCGTCCGCAAGGTCAGCGTCGAGGAGGCGCTGCGCACCATCACCGCCGCCGACGTCCGGGACGCCTGCGACCTGCTCGCGCCGGTCGCGGCCCGGACCGGCCGCGACGGCCGGGTCTCCCTCGAGGTCGCGCCGGGCCTGGCGCACGACGAGGACGCCACCGCCGCCGAGGCCGCCCACCTGTGGTGGCTCGTCGACCGGCCGAACCTGTTCATCAAGATCCCGGCCACGATGGCGAGCCTCCCGGCGATCACCACCTCGATCGCCCGGGGCATCAGCGTCAACGTGACCCTGATCTTCAGCATCGACCGCTACAAGGCCGTGATGGACGCCTACCTCACCGGCCTCGAGCAGCGGCTCGCCAACGACCCGAACGCCTCGTTCGAGGGCATCGAGTCCGTGGCGTCGTTCTTCGTGTCCCGGGTGGACACCGAGATCGACAAGCGGCTGGACGCCTCGGGCGCCGACCCCTCGCTCAAGGGCAAGGCCGGCGTGGCCAACGCCCAGCTGGCCTACCAGGCCTACGAGGAGGTGTTCTCCTCCGACCGCTGGAAGGCGCTGGAGGCCAAGGGCGCCAGCAAGCAGCGTCCGCTCTGGGCGTCGACCGGGGTCAAGAACCCGGAGTACTCCGACACGCTGTACCTGTCCGAGCTGATCGCCCCGGACACGGTCAACACGATGCCGGAGAAGACGATGCAGGCCTACGCCGACCACGGCCAGCCCGGCACCCCGGTGCAGTCGTCCTACGCGGACGCCGCGAAGGTCATGCAGTCCGTCGCCGACGCCGGCGTCGACCTCGACGACGTCTTCCGCGTCCTCGAGGACGAGGCCGTGCAGAAGTTCGTCGACGCGTGGGACGAGCTGACCGGCTCCGTGCAGGAGCAGCTGCAGGACAAGAAGTGACGGTGCGCCGCTCCCCGGCGCACCCGTACCGCACCACCTGAACCACGGCACCACCCGGCCGCCGTCCGGCCCGGCCCCCGGGCCGGACGGCGGGCACCCAGCGACCGAGGACGGAGACGATGTCCACCAACCCGCTGCGCGATCCGCGGGACCGGCGGCTGCCCCGAGTTCCCGAGCCCTGCGCTCTCGTCGTCTTCGGCATCACCGGCGACCTCTCGCGCAAGAAGCTCCTCCCGGCGGTCTACGACCTGGCCAACCGTGGCCTGCTGCCCACCAACTTCGCCCTGCTGGGCTTCGCCCGGCGGGACTGGGGCGACGTCGAGTTCTCCGAGCTGGCCCGCTCGGCCGCCCGCGAGCACGCCCGCACCCCCTGGAGAGAGGAGGTCTGGGAGCGGCTGGCCAACAGCGTCCGCTTCGTCCAGGGCTCCTTCGACGACGACAACGCCTTCGACGAGCTCGCCGAGAACCTGGCCGAGCTGGAGGGCAGCCACGGCATCGGCGGCAACGCCGCGTTCTACCTGTCGATCCCGCCCGCGCTGTTCCCGGTCGTGCTCAAGCAGATGCAGCGCACCGGCATGGCCGAGAGCACGCCGGAGCGGTGGCGCCGGGTCGTGGTCGAGAAGCCGTTCGGCACCGACCTGGCCTCCAGCCGTGAGCTGAACGCGCTGGTCGACTCGGTCTTCACCGCCGACGACGTCTTCCGGATCGACCACTACCTGGGCAAGGAGACGGTCCAGAACCTGCTGGCCCTCCGTTTCGCCAACACGCTGTTCGAGCCCATCTGGAACGGCCACCACGTCGACTCGGTGCAGATCACCATGGCCGAGGACGTCGGCATCGGCGGGCGCGCCGGGTTCTACGAGAAGACCGGCGCCGCCCGCGACGTGCTGCAGAACCACCTCCTGCAGCTGCTGGCGCTGACCGCGATGGAGGAGCCGGTCGAGTTCTCCGCCGAGGAGATCCGCACCGAGAAGCTGAAGGTGCTGCGCGCCATCTCCATCCCCGCCGACGGCGACATGGAGAGGTTCGCCATCCGCGGCCAGTACGAGCAGGGCTGGCTCGCCGGCCAGCGCGCGAAGGGCTACCAGCAGGAGGAGGGCGTCGACCCCGAGTCGACGACCGAGACCTACGCCGCCGTCCGCCTGGGCGTCGAGACCCGTCGCTGGGCCGGGGTTCCGTTCTACCTGCGGACCGGCAAGCGCCTGCCGCGGCGGGTCACCGAGATCGCGCTCTCCTTCCGGCGCGCTCCACACCTGCCCTTCGCGCCTACCGACACCGAGGAGCTGGGCCACAACCAGCTGGTCATCCGTGTCCAGCCCGACGAGGGCGTCACGCTGAAGTTCGGGTCCAAGGTGCCGGGCAGCGTGATGGAGGTCCGCGACGTCGCGATGGACTTCCTCTACGGCGAGCAGTTCACCGAGGCCAGCCCCGAGGCCTACGAGCGGCTGCTGCTGGACGTGCTCCTCGGTGACGCCACGCTCTTCCCCCGCAACGCCGAGGTCGAGGCCTCCTGGGCGGTCATCGACCCGCTGGAGGCCTTCTGGGCCGGCACCACCCCGCACTCCTACCGGGCCGGCGAGTGGGGCCCCCGGGCCGCCGACGCGATGCTGGAGGCCGAAGGCCGGGCGTGGCGCCGACCGTGACCGGCACCCCTGCCCCTCCCCCACCCTCGCGAGCTGAGGAGCTGACCTCGTGACCACGCTGTGGGACACCACCGGATCCGCGGTGGTCAAGGAACTGGCGGCCCAGCGCCGCACCGGCGGCGCCGTGATGAGCGGCGTCGCGCTGACCCTGGTGGTCGTCGCCGACGAACGCCGGGTCGCCGAGGCCGAGCAGGCCGCCGCCTCGGCCGCCGAGGCGCACCCCTGCCGCCTGCTGATCGTCGTCCGCCGCCAGGTGGAGGCCCCGGTGCCCCGGCTGGACGCCGAGGTGCTCATCGGCGGGCGGCTCGGGCCGGGTGAGGCGGTCGTGATGCGCATGTACGGCCGGCTGGGCCTGCACGCCGAGTCGGTGGTGCTGCCGCTGCTGGCCGCGGATGCGCCCGTCGTCACCTGGTGGCACGAGGCGCCGCCGGAGCTCATCGAGCGCGACGCACTGGGGGTCATCGCCGACCGCCGGATCACCGACTCGGCCCTGGCCGAGGACCCGGCGGCCGCGCTGCGCAACCGCGCGGCCGACTACGCCCCCGGCGACACCGACCTGGCGTGGACCCGGAGCACCCCGTGGCGGGCCACGCTCGCCTCCACGCTGGACTCCGTGGCCGGCCGGCGCGGCGACGCGGTGCGGGTCCGCGGCGGCCAGGTCGAGGGCGATCCGGCCAGCGCCACTGCCCAGCTGATCGCCGGGTGGCTGTCCTCCCGGTGCGGCTGCGAGGTGCCCGTGGTCTCCACCCCCCGGGTCCCCGGGCCGTCCGGGGTGCACGCGGTCGCGCTGCGGCTGGACCAGGACGAGGAGCTGCGGATCGAGGACGACCGCAAGGGCGGGGCGGTCATCACCCAGCCGTTCCGGCCCGAGGCCGTCGTCGCACTGGCCGACCGCTCGCTGGGCGAGCTGATCGGGGAGGAGCTGCGTCGCCTCGACCCCGACGAGCCCTTCAGCGAAGCGCTGGAGGCGGTCTCCGGGCTGTCCGGGCTCTCCGACCGGCCGGCCTGCCGCGACCACGTCTGGTTCGACCCCATGCGCCCCGAGCAGTCGTCCGCGGCCGCCGAGGCGGAGCTCAACTCCGCCGAGGACGAGGTGCCCGGCGCCTCGGACACGGCGGCCTCCGGCGCCCCCACCGTGCCGGACACCCCGGGTGACACCGACGAGATCGCCGAGAGCGGCGAGCACGACTCCCCCGGCGACGACTCCGACGAGCAGCAGGTCGTGCAGTCCGCCGGTGCACCGACGGCGAAGGAGGCAGGACGGCGATGAGCCAGGCATCCCCCGGGGACCAGGTCGACCGGGCGCTGGACGACGAGGGGCTGCCCGCTCCGGACGTCGTCGTCGAGCCCGACGCCGACCGGCTGGCCCGGTCCGTGGCCTCCGCCCTCGTCGCGCGGCTGGCCGCCGCCCAGGCCGTGCACGGCACCGCGTCGGTGGTGGTGACCGGCGGCGGGATCGGCACCGCGGTCCTCGAGCGGGTGGCGGACCTCGTGGCCGAGCCCGAGCACGCCGTCGTCGACTGGACCGCGGTGGACGTCTGGTGGGGCGATGAGCGCTTCGTCCCGGCCGACTCCGACGACAGGAACGAGCTGGGCGCGCGGCGGACCCTGGTCCTGCCCGCCGGCATCCCGCCCGAGCGGGTGCACGCCATCCCGTCGTCCGATGCCGGGTTCGACGAGCCGGAGGACGCCGCCGCCTGGTACGCCGAGCAGCTGGCCCAGGCGGCCGGCGAGGGCGCGACGCTCCCCCGGTTCGACGTGCTGCTGCTGGGCATGGGGCCCGAGGGTCACGTCGCGTCGATCTTCCCGGACTCCCCCGCCGCCCGGGACGACCGGCCGGTGGTGGCCGTCCGGGACTGCCCGAAGCCGCCGCCGACCCGGGTGAGCCTGGGCTTCTCCGCGATCAGCTCCGCGGAGGAGGTCTGGCTGCTGGTCAGCGGCGAGGGCAAGGCCGACGCCGTCGCCCGGGCGCTGTCCGGCGCCTCCCCGCTGGAGATCCCGGCGGCCGGGGCACGCGGGAGGCGGGCGACCCGCTGGCTGCTCGACGAAGCCGCCGCGAGCCGTCTCCCGCGCCGGTAGGCGACCGTCCTGAACCACCGGGGGGGGGGGGGGGGGGGGGGGCGGGGCGGCGGCGCGGGGCTGGGGGGTGGGGGGGGGGGGGGGGGGGGGGGGGGGGGGGGGTGGTTGTGGGGGGGGGGGGGGGGGGGGGCGGCGCGGTGGGGCGGGGGGGGGGGGGGGGGGGGGGGGGGGGGGGGGCCCCCCCCCCCCCCCCCCCCCCCCGCTGCCCCGGCGTGGGGAGACGGGCGCCTCCGGCAGGTGCGCCACCGGCGCCCGACAGCGATGATCACCGCGTGAGGGACTCCCTGGATGGCGAGACGCCGCCCGCCCGGTCGCTGGTGGAGACCGGGGAGCTGGTGGCCGGCTCGATGAGCCACGCGGTCGCGGCGCTGCTGTTCGGCGACGGGCCCGGCGCCGTCCGTCTCGACGACCGGCTGGCCGCCTGCCTGCGGGACGCCGCCACCGGCGCGGCCGACCTGCCGCTGCTGTGGGAGCGCGCCCGCGCCGGTGCCGCTCTCGCCTTCGCCGCCGAACTGGCGGTGACCCGTGGGCAGCAGGGCCGCCACGTCCGCCGGGACGGCTTCTTCGCCGCCACCGTCGCCGCCCGGTCCGCCGCCGAGCGGCTGGCCGAGTCGGTGCTGCAGTCCGCGCGCCGCACCCCCGAGGAGCGGCAGGTCCGGCACCTGGGCTACCTGCTCGCCGAGACCGCCGTCTCCCCCGACATCGACCCCGCGCTCGCCACCCGGGCGCTGCAGCTGGCCGACTCGTGCAGCTGGCGGCAACTGGTGCTCCTCGCCGCGGTCGGCCGGCGGGACCGCGCGCCGCTGCCGATGGGGTCGCTGGAGGACGAGCCGCGCGCCTGGACGGCGTGGGGTGCCCGGGAGGACGTCGCCGACCTGCAGCGCGCCGGCCTGCTCGACCCGCCGCCCGCCGCCGCCCGGCCCGGGGCGGTGCGACCCCGGCTGCGCCCCGCCGACCTGCGGCTGACCCGGCGCGGGGTGCTGGTGCACCGGCTGCTGGCGCTGGACTTCGTGCGCGAGGAGGACGTCGCCACCGCGCTCACCGAGCTCGACCTCCCACCCGCCTGACGCCGGGTCCGCGCATGCCCGGGAGTGATCAGGTCACCTGATCACCGCCTGTCCCCCCGCAGCAGCATTGGTGCGGGCGGGCAGGCACTGGTGCGGGAGGACGGCGTCGTCCCCGACATTCGTGACCGCTTCGTGACCGCCGTTGTGGGCCCGCCGTGCCGCCCACCGCGTGTAGACGGGTGAGCGACCAGCGGGAGGAGACCGGGTGGACGGGCTGAGCTTCGAGGACTTCGTGTCCCGGGAGCAGGCAGCGCTGCTGCGGCTCGCCGTCCTGCTGGCCGGGGACCGAGGCCATGCGGAGGACCTGGTGCAGACGGCGTTGCTGAAGAGCTACCGGCACTGGGGGCGGATCACCCGTGCCGGCGACCCCACGGCCTACGTCCGGCGCGTGCTGGTGACCAGCCACACGAGCTGGCGACGGCGGCTGTCGACCACCGAGCAGGTGGTCGAGCAGCTGCCCGACCGGGCCGCCCCGCCCACGCCGGACGACGACGAGGAGCTGCGGGCCGCGCTTCGCGCCCTGCCCCCGCGCATGCGCACCGCCGTCGTCCTGCGCTTCTACGCCGACCTGTCCGAGCAGCAGGCCGCCGAGGCGATGGGCTGTTCGGCCAGCACCGTCAACACCCAGACCACCCGCGGGCTGGCCCGGCTGCGTGAACTGCTGAGCCCGCCGGCGTACGCGTTCGGGGAGGAGCGAGCCTGATGGAGCCCACCGACCTGCACGACCGGCTGCACCGGCTGGCGGACCGCACCGCGCCACCCGCGCAGCCGGGCCTGGCGGACACCGTCGTGGCCCGGCACCGCACCCAGCGACGGCAGGCGCTCACACTGACCGCGGTGGCCGCAGCCGTCGCCGCCGTGGTGGTCGCGACCCCGCTGGTGTTCGACGGGCAGCCGGCCGCACCGGTCTCCGCGGCCGGCCCGGCCGCGGCCACGGCGGGAGCGCCGGCAGCGGCCCGGGTCGACGTCCTCTCCGGGCCCACCCGCGGGGCGCTCGCCCAGGACACCGCCTTCGTCGACGGTGTGCGCCGGCTGACCTGGACCGAGGCCGACGACCCGAACGCGCCGACCGCGCAGGTCGACCCGCCGCTGGACTCCCGGCACGTGGTCTGGGTCGATGACGTGGCCGGCGCGCGCTGGGCGCTGGTGGCCGGGCAGGACCCCGAGCACGACGACGGCCGCCTGGCCACGGCCTGGTTCACCGGCCCCGCCGGCGCCGACGCCGCCGAGCTCCAGCCCGCGTCGCTGCTCAGCGGCATCGACGCCAGCACCCCGGTCGCGCTGTCCGACGCGGGCACCGGCGCTCTCGTGGTGGTGGCCGCGCCGGGAGACGACATCTCGCTGTCCCGGCGTCCCGAGGTCGCCGCCGACGGCGCCGTCGACCGCAGCTTCGAGCCGGTCGACGTCTCCGACGGCGTGGCCGCGCTCGTCCTGCCACCTGCGGCGGGCACCTACGACGAAGCGCTGCGCTACCGGGTCACCCGCGACGGGACAGCGGTGACCACCGCCATGCCCGCGGCCTCCCGCTCGGTCGGTGTCTCGGCAGCGGACGACGTCCCCCTCACCTGGCTGCGGAGCGAACCCGGGGACCGCGACCCGGTGCTGACCGGCGGGATCGACCACGTCCTGGAGATCACCGGGCTGCCGCCCGAGGACCTCGAGTTCACCGTGATCTGGGCCGGAGAGGTGCCGGCCTCCACCGCCGAGACGGCCGAGGTGCACCTGCTCGGCGCGACGCTGCCCTCGGGCGCGGTCCACCTGGAGGCGTTGCTGGCAGCGGAGTCCGACGACGGGGTCGTCGCCAGCACCTGGTGCGCCAGCGACCTCCGCGAGGCCGGCGCCCCGCTGGCGGAGCAGCTGTTCGTGCTGCACTGCAGCGCACCCTTCCTGCAGGGGACCGAACCGGTCGAGAGCCTGGTCCTGGTCGGTCCCCCGGTCGCCGACAGCGCCCGGGTGCTCGACGACTCCGGAGCCCTGGTCACGGAGGTCCCACTCGTCGACGGGGTGGCCGTCGTGCCCCCGCCGGCGGACCTGGGCAGCGTGGAGTTCCGCAGCAGGGGGCGCTCGCTCGGGAGCGCCGGAGCACTGGGGTTCGACGGGCTGGAGTCCATCGCCGCGACCCCGGCGGGCGGCAACTGACGTGGCCGCCGAGCCCGCGTCGGTGATCGCCGCCCGGCAGTTGGCCGAGGAGGCGCGTTCCCGCGGCAACGTCCTGCGTCGCCGTCCCCTCCGGCCGCGGCCGGCACCGGCGCCGCTGCCGATCAGCGGGGAGGCGCCGTGAAGGCCGGCGCGGCAGCCCTCGGGGTGCTCGCCGGGCTGCTCGCCGGGCTGCTCGCCGGGCTGCTCGCCGGGCTGCTCGCCGGGTGCGGCCCGGGCGCCCAGACCGCCTGCCCGGCGATCGGCTACCTGCCCTCGGTCCGGGTCGAGCTGACCGGGGACTGGTCCGGGCACCCGGTGGGCTCGGTGCAGCTCGACTGCTCCACGCCGTGCGAACGCATCACGCGGGACGACCCGCCTGCCGGTGAGGAGAGCACGGCGACGCCGCTGAACTGGACCGTCCCCGGGGGGCCGATGCCCGGCTCGGCGGTCGCCACGGTGCTCGCCCCGGACGGGTCGGTGCTGGCCGAGGTCGAGGCCGACCTGCACGTCGAGCGGGTCGGCGGCAGCGCGGAGTGCGGCGGCCCGATGGTGGCCACCGTCGAGGTGCCGACGCCCTGAACGTCAGGCCGAGCGGGCGTGGCCGTCGACCAGCTGCTCGAGGGCGCGATGCACCCCTGAGCCGACGCCGCTGCCTTGCGCCCCAGCTCCGGGCACCCTTTGATGCCGGGATGGGGCGGTACCGGGCGCGGGACGTGGCCGTCGACCTGGCCTTCAACGCCGGGCTGGTGCTCATGGGCGCGCTCGTCGTCTGGCTCACCTCGTGGTCCCGGTTCTGGGTCCTCGTGGTCGTGCTCACCGTCGGCTGGGCCACCCGGATCGCCACGCAGCGCCGGCGCGCCGCGGGCTCACCCGAGGCCGCTGAACGGGACAGCGCTACACGGTGACGACGAGGGCGCCCTCGGCCTCGTGCACCGGATAGATCCGCACGGGTGCGTTGCCGCCGCTGGTCGGGGCGCCGTCGCTCCACCGGTAGGCGTACAGGTGCAGCGGGCAGACCAGCACCCGGGCGTCGGTCTGCCCGTCGGCCAGCGGGCCGCCCGCGTGCGGGCAGGCGGCCTGGGTGGCGTGCAGCGACCCGTCGCGCAGCCGGAACACCGCCACCTGGACGTCGCCGGCGACGAAGGCCCGCCCCTCCCCCGGCGGCACGTCCTCGACCCGGCCGACGACGAACGCCCGGCCCTGCTGCGCCGCCTCGGTGCCCGGCGCGGTCACCCCCGTCGCCGGCGTCCCGGTGTCGGTGCCCGGGGTCGTGGGTGCCTGCGGGGCGTCGGAGTGGGTGACGCTCATCGGACCGGCACCTTCGGCAGGTCGATCAGCGGCAGCGCGGTGCGGAACTGCCCGGGGGTGGCCGGTTCGGCGCGGTCCTGCGCCCACGGGTCGGTGTAGGCGTCGATCGAGCGCTGGAGGCCCTCGTCGAGGTCGGCGAGGATCCCCTCGCTGTCCTCCAGCAGCACCGCCTTGATCTTCTCCAGCCCCACGCGGGGCACGAAGTCGTAGGTGCGCTCGAGCCAGTTGGCGTTCTCCCGGTAGTACTGCAGGAAACGGCCGCTCAGCTCCATCACCGCCTCGGGCGAGGCGACGGTGGCCAGCAGGTCGCCCTTGCGGATGGTCGCCCCGGCCGCCCCGCCGACGTACACCTCCCACCTGCCGTCGCCGACCGCGACGACGCCGACGTCCTTCACGTAGGCCTCGGCGCAGTTGCGCGGGCACCCGACGACGGCCATCTTGATCTTGGCGGGGCTCTCGATGCCCTGGAAACGGGTCTCCAGGTCGATGCCGAGCTGGGTGGAGTCACCCAGGCCGAACCGGCAGAAGTCCGAACCGACGCAGGTCTTCACGGTGCGGAAGCTCTTGCCGTAGGCGTAGCCCGAGGGCATGCCCAGGTCGGCCCACATGTCGGGGAGGTCCTCCTTGCGGACGCCGAGCAGGTCGATCCGCTGGCCGCCGGTGACCTTGATCATCGGCACCTCGTACTTCTCGGCGACGTCGGCGATCTTCCGCAGCTGGGCCGCGGTGGTCACCCCGCCCTTCATCTGCGGGACGACGGAGAAGGTGCCGTCCCGCTGGATGTTGCCGTGCACCCGGTCGTTGATGAACTTGGCGTCGTTCTCCTGCTCGTAGTCGCTGCCCCAGATCATCCGCAGCAGCGAGGTCAGGCCCATCTTCGACTTCGCGTCCTCCGCGCCGCCGGGGGCGAGGGCGGCGAAGACGGCCGACACACTGCGCAGGTCCTGCTCCCGGATGGCGGCCATCAGCGCCGGCTTGGCCAACGGGATGCCCGGGACGTACCAGCTGGCGGTCGGGTCCTCCACGACGTCACCGTCGGCGGCCCACTCCACGATCTGCTTGACCAGCGACTTGCACGAACCGCAGCCCTTGCCGGCGCGGGTGGCGTCCATGACCCCGCTGACGCTGGAGCACCCGCCGGCGACGGTGTCGCAGATGGCCTGCTTGGTCACGCCGTTGCAGTTGCAGACCTGGGACTCCGCGGGCAGCTCGGCGACACCGGCCTCCGCGACGCCGTCGGAGAGGTCGACCAGCAACCGGATCCGCTCCTCCGGCAGCGGGGTGCCGCGGTCGAAGGCCTGGGTGAGGAAGGCGACCTTGCGGGTGTCACCGAGCAGGGTCGCGCCGATCAGCGTGTCGTCGCGGATAACCACCGACAGGTGCACCCCGCGCCGCGGCTCGGAGATGACCAGGAACTCGTCGGTGTCCCGCTCGGGCCGGTTCAGCCCCATCGTCGCGACGTCGACCCCGGCGACCTTGAGCTTCGTCGCCGTCCGGGAGCCGTGGTACTCGGCGTCCGGGTCGGTGCCGGTGAGCACGTCGGCGAGCACGCGGGCCTGCTCCCACACCGGGGCGACCAGGCCGTAGACCTCGCCGCGGTGCTGGGCACACTCCCCCACCGCGTAGACGTCGGGGTCGTCGGTGCGCAGCTGGTCGTCGACGACGATGCCGCGCTCCACCTCCAGCCCGCTCATCAGCGCGACCTCGGTGACCGGGCGGATGCCGGCGGCGAGCACCAGCAGGTCGGCGTCGATCGCCCGGCCGTCGGCCAGCACCACCCCGCGGATCCGGTCGGTGCCGATGACCGCGGTGGTGCGGGTGGCCAGGTGGACGACGATGCCGAGGTCCTCCACCGACTGCTTGAGGATCGCGCCGCCGTCGGGGTCCAGCTGCTGGTTCATCAGATGGGTGCCCGCGTGCACCACCTCCACGGCCAGCCCGTGACCCTGCAGCGCCCGGGCGGCCTCCAGCCCGAGCAGTCCACCCCCGACGACGACCGCCTTCTCGTGCTCGGCGGCGGCGGCGAGCATCGACCGGGTGTCGTCGATGGTGCGGAAACCGAGGACCCCGGGCAGCAGGGCGCCGTCGGCGGTGCGGATGCCCTCCATCGGCGGCACGAACGAGCGGCTGCCGGTGGCGATGACCAGCTGGTCGTACGGGGTCGCCGTCCCGTCGGTGGCGTAGACGAGCTTGGCGTGGGTGTCGACGCGCTCGACCCGGACACCGGCGCGCAGCGTGATGCCGTTGTCGGTGTACCAGTCGTGGCTGTTGAGGACGATGTCGTCCTCGTGCTCCTCGCCGGCCAGCACGTGGGACAGCATGATCCGGTTGTAGTTGCCGTGCGGCTCCTCACCGAAGACGGTGATCGCGAACTGCTCGCCGCCGCCGCGCTCGAGCACCTCCTCGACCAGCCGGGCGCCGGCCATGCCGTTGCCGACGACGACCAGCCGCTGCCGGGAGTCGACGCCGTCGGCGTCGGACATCGCGAAGTGCAGCGAGGTCACGCCCTCGGGGCGACCGCCCAGGACCTTCTCCATCTCCCGACCCAGCCCGCCCATCAGACCTCCACCAGCCCGAGGTCGACGACGACGTCGCCGGTGAGGCCCTCGGGGGCGGCGACGTGCAGCTCCACCACGGTGCCGCCGTCGAGGTCCTCGACGACCCGCAGCGGCACGTGGACGTCGCCCTTGGCCCCGATCGGGAACCAGCGCATCGGCTGCCCGTCGCGTACCAGCAGCAGGTAGACGAGCTCGTCGGTGGAGTTGCCGCCGCGGAAGTACAGCGCTTGGGCGGTCTTGCCCAGCGGCACCTCGTAGCGCAGGGCGGGATCGAGCGGGCCGGGCTTGGCCAGCCCCTCGCCGGTGATCGGGTAGACGCCTTGCAGGAAGCGGTTGGTGCTCTTCACGGTGGCCGTCCTCTTCCGTGTCGGTTGACGGGGTTGACGGGACTGGGCTGGCTCGTGTGGTCGGGGCTGCGGCTGGCTGGCCGCGACCGGTGGCGGGATCTGTTCCTCGGGCCCGCCCACGCGGCTGACCGCGACGGCGCAGACCTTGAAGGCGGGCATCTTGCTGGTGGGGTCCAGAGCGGGGTCGGTGAGTGCGTTGACGTTCGAGCCCCCGCCCCAGTGGAAGGGAGCGAAGACGACGTCGGGCCGGATCGCGTCGGTGAGCAGCGCGTGGAAGCGGGCCCGGCCTCGGCGGGTGGACAGCTCCACGACGTCGTCGGCCGCGATGCCGAGCGTGCGGGCGAGATCCGGGTGCAGCTCGACCCGAGGGGTGGGGGCGGCGAGTCGCAGGGTGCGTGAACGACGGGTCTGGGTGCCCGACTGGTACTGGGCCAGCACCCGGCCGGTGGTGAGCACGTAGGGGTAGTCGGCGTCGGGGCGCTCGTGGGCATCGACGTGCTCCACGCGCCAGAACCGCGCCCGCCCGTCCGGGGTGGCGAAGCGCTCGGTGAACAGCCGTGGGGTTCCAGGGTGTGGCGTTCCGGTTTGGAGCGTCCCCGGGTGCTCCGGAGCGGGACACGGCCAGAAGACGCCCTGCTCCTCGTCGATGCGCCGGTAGCTGATCCCGGAGTAGTCCGCGGCGCCGCCGGCGCTCGCCCGCCCCAGCTCGGCGAAGACGGTCTCGGCGTCGCCGCTGAACAGGTGCCCGACCCCCAGCCGGCCGGCGAGGTCGGCCAGGAGCTGCAGGTCGTCGCGGACCTCCCCGGGCGGGTCCATCGCCCGCCGCCGGCGGATCACCCGGCCCTCGAAGTTCGTCATCGTGCCGTCTTCCTCCGCCCACATGGCACTGGGCAGGACCACGTCGGCGAGCTCGGCGGTCTCGGAGAGGAAGAAGTCGCTGACGGCCAGGAAGTCGAGGTCGCCGAGCCGGCTGACCACCCGCCGGGCGTCCGGAGCGGAGACGGCGATGTTGGAGGCCAGGACCAGCAGAGCCCGGACGCCGCCCTCGGTGCCCAGGCAGTCGAGCATCTCGAACGCCGACTTCCCCGGCTCCGGGATGGAGTCGGGCTCGACGCCCCACACGGCTGCGACGTGCCGGCGCGCCTCCGGATCGGTGATCTTGCGGTAGCCGGGCAGCTGGTCGGCCTTCTGACCGTGCTCACGTCCACCCTGCCCGTTGCCCTGCCCGGTGACGGTGCCCCACCCGCTGCCCGGACGGCCGGGCAGGCCGAGGGCCAGCGCGAGGTTGATCCAGGCCTGGGCGGTGTCGGTGCCGCTGCGGTGCTGCTCGGCGCCGCGGGCGGTGAGGATGATCGAGCGTCGGCCCCTGGCCAGGGCGAAGACGATCCGCCGCTGCTGCTGCACCGGCACGCCGGTCAGCCGCTCCACCCGGTCCGGCCAGTACCCGGCGACGCCGGCCTTGACCTCGGCGAAGCCGGTGGTGCGGGCGGCGACGTAGTCGGTGTCGACCAGGCCCTCGGCGATCGCGATGTGCAGCAGTCCGTTGGCCAGCGCCAGGTCGGTGCCCGGCAGCGGCTGGACGTGCAGGCCGGCGTTCCTCGCGGTGTTGGTGCGGCGCGGGTCGATGACGATGTGCTCGGCCCCGCGCTCACGGCCGGCGTCGAAGTACTGCATCGCCGGCGGCATGGTGTCGGCCGGGTTGCTGCCGACCAGGACGACGACGTCGGCATCCGCGATGTCGGTGACCGGGAAGGGCATGCCCCGGTCCAGGCCGAAGGCCCGGGTCGCCGCCCCGGCGGCGGAGGACATGCAGAACCGGCCGTTGTAGTCGATGGCGCTGGTGCGCAGGGCCACCCGGGCGAACTTGCCGAACTGGTAGGCCTGCTCGTTGGTCAGGCCCCCGCCACCGAAGCAACCCACCGCGTCGCGGCCGTGCTCGGCCTGGGTGCGGCGGATCGCGGCGACCACCCGGGTCAGCGCCTCGTCCCAGCTGGTCTCGACCAGCGGGCTCGTGCGGTCGGCGGGGTCAGCGCGCACCAGCGGGCGGGTGAGCCGCTCGGGGTGGTCGAGCAGCTCGGCGGCCGACCAGCCCTTGGAGCACAGGCCGCCGCGGTTGACCGGGAATTCGGCCGGCACCAGCGTCGCGGGCCGGTCGCCGGCGGTCATGGTGATCCCGCACTGCAGCGAGCAGTAGGGGCAGTGGGTCTCGGTGGTGCGCGTGCCGACACCGGGCGTGGGCAACGAGACGGCGGCGGACACATCCCGAGCGTGCGCGGAGGCCGTTTCCCGGTGGCTGCGCTCAGGTCAAGCTCGCGTTCCGTCGTCCGCACACCCGCCCGACGCGGTCCGTGCGGGCGGCCAGGAGGGGGTCCGGCGGAGCTCGTGCTCTGCTCACCACCGGTGGGCAGAGCACGAGCTCCCGGGTGGTGACGTGGGGCCCGTCATCGGCCAGGCTGCGCCCATGGAACCGAGCGTGCAGGAGCGGCTGGTGGCGACGGCGACCGACGAGATGCGGGTGCCGTTCTGGGTGGTGCTGGCCGGGGTGGGGGTGGGCGCCTTCTGGTCACTGATGGGCGTCCTGGTCGGGACGCGGGTCGCCCGCCGGCGCTAGCAGCTCCCGGCGGACGTCGAACGGGTGTGCCGCCATGCGACGGGGGCCCAGGCCAGCGCCGCCACCGCGATCACGGTGATCAGCGCCTGCCCGACGCGGCCCACGGTCACCCCACCGGTCGGGTCCAGCGCGTAGTTGGCCCAGCCGTTGGCGGCGGCATCGGTGACGAGCACCGCCACCGCCAGCACCAGCCCGCCGCGCCGTGCTCGCCACAGCAGCACGGCGGCCAGCGGGTCGAGCACGGTCAGCGAGACGAAGTACAGCCTCAGCCACCCGGGTTGACCCGCGTGGACCGCCGTCCCGGCGGCGATCAGGTGGACGACGTGCACGACCGTGCCGAAGACCAGCAACACCGCCCCGGCCACCGCCCCGGCGCGGACGCCCCTCGGCGCCCCCGACCAGGCCGGCATCCTCAGTCCCACCGACCGCGCAGGCGCTTGGTCTCCCCCCGCTGCTTCTTGGCCGTGATCCGCCGCTCCTTGGAGCCACGGGTGGGCTTGGTCTTCCGCCGGGCCGGCGCGGGCGGCGCCAGGGCCGCGCGCAGCACCGCGGCCAGGCGCTCGCGGGCGGCCTCCCGGTTGCGCAGCTGCTGCCGGTGCTCGCTCGCGGCGACGGTGAGCACGCCGTCGACCAGCCGGGTGCCGAGGCGGTCGGCCAGCCGTGCCCGCTGCGCGTCGGTCAGCCCCGGCAGCTCCAGCGGCGCCACCGACAGCTCCACTCGCGAGTCGGCGGTGTTCACCCCCTGCCCGCCGGGCCCCGACGAGCGGGAGAACCGCCACGACAGCAGGCCCGCCGGGACGACGAGGGACGCCGTCACCGGCAGGTCAGCGAAGGCGTCGTCCCCGGGCACGGGGCCATCCTCCCTGCTCGGCGCGTGGCACACGACCGGGTTCTCGGCCGACCTGCCAGGCTGCCTGCCATGACAGCGGACAGGACCGACGCCCCCGGACCGCTCCCCCTCGCCGCCGCTGCCGTGCTGCTGACCGCCGTCGTCGGCGTCGTCGGGTCGCTGGACTGGCCGGCGCCGCGACGGACGCTGTCCGGCTGGCAGGTGGCCGACGTGCCGACGTCGCTGCTGGCCCTGGTCGTCGGCGCCGCGCTGGTCTGCCTCGCCGTCGCCGCCGCCCTCACCCGCCCCTGGGCGCTCGGTTCCTCCGCCGCGGCCACGACCTGGTGGGGGCTGGCGGTGGTCGCCGCCCTCGCGCAGAGCTGGAACGACCTCTACCTCGCGGCGCTGGGCGGTGGCGAGGGCCCGGTCATCCCGGTCTTCGACTGGCTGTTCACCTTCGTGCCGGTGCTGCTCATGGGCGTGGCCGCCCGGTCACTGGGCCGCCGGGCCCACCTCCGGGCCACCATCGGGATGGGCGTGCTGATCCTGCCGATGCTCGCCCTGGGGTGGGCGCTCTACGCCGACAGCGAGTTCGCGGAGGCGCTGCTCGGGTCGTTGTACTCGGCCGCGGTGTTCGGTGTGGTCCCGCTGCTGATCGCGCTGGCGATCACCCTGCCGAGGAACGGCCGGGCCACCCCGGTCGGGTGAGCCGGCGGGGGCCCGCACCCGTTCGGTGACGACGGTGTCGCCCGGTCCGGTGACGGCCTGCCGTTCCGGTCGCGGACCCGGTCACCGAGTGTGACGCTCACGGGGTGACTCAGGACGCCTCGCCGCGGTTCCACCTGGTGACCGGCAACGCCGTGGCACCGCTGGTCGACGACGAGCGCCCGGCCGGGCCGGCCACGCCCGAGAACCCGGTGATGCCCGAGAACCCGGTGATGGCGGATCTCCTGCGCCGCGCCGAGGCCCTCGACGCCCGGGCCGCCGCGGAGTCCGCGCCCCGCGTCCTGCACCCGGCCGGACTGCTGCTGGCGCTCACCGGACTGACCGTGCTGCTGGCCCTGCTCGGTCGCCAGCCCTGGCAGCTGCCCGGCCGGGACGGCGGTGGGGTGTCCGACGTCCCGCAGTCGCTGGTCTCCTTCCTCCTGATCAGCGCCGCGATCTGCCTGCTGTCCGCGCGGCTGGTGCGCCCGGCATCGGTGCTGCCCGACGCTCGGGCGGTGCGGCTGTGGTGGGGGCTGCTGGCCGGCTCGGCCGCGGTGTCGGCCACCGCCGTCCTGTCGCTGGCGTCCTACTCGACCTCCACCGAGCGCCCCGCAGACCTGCTCGTCCGCTGCCTCGTCCCGGTGGTGCCGGCCGTGCTCGCCGGCGTGCTCGCCGCCGGCGCCGGACGCGCGGCGCGGGTCCGGCTGGCACTGGGCACCGGCCTGGTCACCGTGCCGCTGGCCGGGCTCGGCTGGGCGCTGCTCTCCTCCGCTCCGGTCTCCACCGCGACCCTCGCCGACGTGCTCGCCGTGACCGGCATCGCCGGGGCCGCACCGCTGGCCGTGGCCGTGGCCTTCGTCGCGGCCGACCGCCGCACCCCGGGCCTGCTGCTGCGGTCCCGCCGGGCACCATCGGAGGCGTGACCTCCCTCGCCGCCGCGCTCGCCGCCGGCCCGGTCGTCCTCGACGGCGGGCTGTCCACCGAGCTGGAGGCCCGCGGGCACGACGTCGGCTCGGCGCTGTGGTCGGCCCGGCTGCTGCGCGACGACCCGGCCGCGGTGGTGGCCGCGCACGCCGCCTTCGCAGTCGCCGGTGCCCAGGTGCTGACCACCGCCAGCTACCAGGCCACGCTCCCCGGGTTCACCGCGGCCGGGATCGACCCGGAGAGCGCGCGGGCCGTGATCGCCAGCTCGGTGGGGCTGGCCCGGGAAGGGCTCGCCGCGGCCGGGCGCACCGGCTGGGTGGCCGGGTCGGTCGGACCGTACGGGGCGTACCTGGCCGACGGGTCGGAGTACAGCGGCGCCTACCTCGACGATGTCCGCGGGGCGGAGCTCCGCGCGTTCCACCGGCCCCGGCTCGCCCTGCTGGCCGAGGCCGGGGCCGATGTGCTGGCGGTCGAGACGCTGCCCGGCGCCGTCGAGGTGGAGGCGTTGCTGGCCGAGCTGGTGACCCTCGACGTCCCGGCCTGGCTGTCGCTGACCAGCGTGACCGGCCCGGACGGCGTGCCGCGGACCCGCCGCGGGGAGCCGGTGGCCGAGGTGGCGGCGATGACCCGCGGCGTCGCCCAGGTGATCGCCGTCGGGGTCAACTGCACCGACCCGGCCGGCGTCGCCCCGGCCGTGCGGGTCGCGGGCGCGGCCAGCGGGAAGCCGGTGGTGGCCTACCCCAACAGCGGGGAGCGCTGGGACGCCGGCGCCCGCCGGTGGACCGGGGAGCCCGGGGTCGGCGACGTCACGGCATGGACCGCCGCCGGCGCCCGGCTGGTGGGCGGCTGCTGCCGGGTGCGCCCGGACGACGTCGCCGCCATCGCCGACGCCGTCCGGTAGCTCCTCAGGCCGGGACCGGGTCCGCGCCCCGCGCGCCGCCGGGCCGGCAGCGGACCAGCCGCCGCAGGGTCAGCCGGCTGCCGTGCAGCGCCCCGTGTCGCTCCAGGGCCTCGACGGCGTAGGCGGAGCAGGTCGGGGTGAAGTGGCAGCACGGTGGCCGGCGGGGGCTGATCTCACGCTGGTAGAGCCGGATGGCGGCGACCAGCCGGTCGGCCACCGGCCCACCGGCTCGCTCCGCCCGGACGCGCCGCAGCGTGCGGGGCGCGACCAGGAGGAGGTCCATCCCGCAGCCGACGGCGTTGGCCAGACAGCAGCCGGTGTTGAGGAACAGCAGGTCACGCAGGCACGAGTCGTTCCGGCGGTAGCCGCCGTGACCCGGCCCGTAGCCGCGCCCGTAACCGCCGTAGCCCGGTGGCGGCCCGTAGCCCGGGCCGTACCCGCCGTATCCCCGGCGCGGTCCCCAGCGACCACGTCGCCGCCGCGGACCGCCGCCGCCCCAGCCCCAGCCCCAGACGAAGACCACCGTTACAGGATCGGCTTGCCGCCGGTGACGGCGATCCGCGCACCGGAGACGTAGCTCGCCTCGTCGCTGGCCAGCATCACGTAGACGGGGGCCAGCTCGGCCGGCTGCGCGGGCCGCCCCAGCGGGGTGCCACCGAAGCTCGGGATCTGCTCCGCCGGCATCGTCGAGGGGATCAACGGGGTCCACACCGGCCCGGGCGCCACGCTGTTCGCCCGGATGCCCTTCTCGCCGTACATCTGGGCCAGGCTGGCGGTGAAGTTCGCGATGCCGGCCTTCGTCATCGCGTAGGGCGCCAGCGTGGGCCGGGGCATGTCCGAGTTCACCGACGAGGAGTTGATGATCGAGGCGCCGGCCTGCATGTGCGGGATCGCGTCCTTGCACAGGGTGAACATCGCAGTCAGGTTCAGCGCGACGGTGTGGTCCCACTCCTCGTCGCTGATCTCGTCGAGCGTCTGGTGGGTCATCTGGAACGCGGCGTTGTTGACCAGGACGTCGATCCCGCCGAGCTCCTCGAGGGCCTTGGGGATGATCGTCTTCTGGTGGGCGCGGTCGGCGAGGTCGCCGGGGACCAGCACGCACTTCCGGCCGGCCTGCTCGACGTACTTCGCCGTCTCCTGCGCGTCCTCGTGCTCGTTCAGGTAGGCGATGAGGACGTCGGCGCCCTCCCGGGCGAAGGCGATCGCGACGGCGCGGCCGATGCCGCTGTCACCGCCGGTGATGACCGCGCGCTTGCCGGTGAGCCGGCCGGACCCGGTGTAGCTCTCCTCACCGTGGTCGGGCTTGGGGTCCATCTCGCCGAGGGTGCCCGGCGGGGTCTGCTCCTGCTCGGGAAGGGACTCGGGGCGGGGCGAAGACACGGTGGTTCCTCCTGCTGGATCGGGCGGCACCGTGCGCGCTGCTCACACAGCCGGCCCCCACGAGAACCGGCCTGGTGCCACGTCGGTTCCCGCCTACCCGGTCGAGCACGGGCGGAACCGGGTGGTTGCACACCTGAACCGGACGTTCGGACGGACCGAGCCCGGACAGCACACGACCCGGGCGGTGGGAGAGGCGCGCGTCGGTGCGCGCCCCTCCTACCGCCCGGGCCGGGGCGTCCTGCGGGTGTTCGCTCAGGCGGCGCGCGCCATCGGCGTCTCCGCGCCGAGCGGCACCCAGCGCATCTCGAGCCGGCGACGGCCGTCCCGGTCGGTCACCAGCGTCCAGCGGCACTCCGGGCAGAAGCGTTCGCGCATGTCCCATCCACCTTTCGTTTACCTGCTGTTCACCATCTCTCCCGCATCGACCGGTTCCATGCGCGACTGGAGGAGTCGTGACCTCTTCGTTACCGGAGATCTCTCAGCCACGGCCGGAGGGACGTGACGCCGGGAAGCTGTGAGGCGTCGGGCACGCTGTACGCACGATGACGCTCACTCCTGCCGGCACCGACGCCACCCCGGCCGACTCCCCCGCCGCCGCGCTGCCCTCCGCCGGCGTCCGGTCGCTGATCGGCGACCCGGACGACCTCACCGAGCTGCAGTCGCTGGCCGGCGACCCCGACGCGCTGTTCACCCACTTCGCCGAGTGGGCCGCCGAGGGCGGCACGACGCTCTACCCGGCGCAGGAGGAGGCGCTGATCGAGCTGGTCAGCGGCGCCAACGTCGTCCTCGCCACCCCGACCGGCTCCGGCAAGTCACTCGTGGCCACCGGCGCGCAGTACGCGGCGCTGGCCAACGACAAGGTCAGCTTCTACACCGCCCCGATCAAGGCGCTGGTCAGCGAGAAGTTCTTCGCCCTGTGCGGGGTGTTCGGTGCGCAGAACGTCGGGATGCTGACCGGCGACGCCTCGGTGAACGCCGACGCCCCGATCATCGCCTGCACCGCCGAGGTGCTGGCCAACATCGCGCTGCGCGAGGGGCCGGACGCCGACATCGGGCTCGTGGTGATGGACGAGTTCCACTTCTACGGCGACCCCGACCGGGGATGGGCCTGGCAGGTGCCGCTGATCGAGCTGCCGAAGGCCCAGTTCCTGCTCATGTCGGCCACCCTCGGCGACGTCACGGCGCTGCGGGAGGACCTCACCCGCCGCACCGGCCGGTCCACCGCCCTGGTCGCGCACGCCGAACGACCGGTGCCGCTGCACCACTACTACGCGACCACACCGATGCACGAGACGATCCAGGAGCTGCTGGACACCCGGCAGGCGCCGGTCTACGTCGTCCACTTCACCCAGGCCTCCGCGCTGGAGCGGGCCCAGGCGCTGATGAGCGTCAACGTCTCCACGAAGGAGGAGAAGCAGGCGATCGCCGACATGATCGGCGGCTTCCGCTTCTCCTCAGCCTTCGGCACGACGCTGTCCCGGCTGGTGCGGCACGGCATCGGCGTGCACCACGCCGGCATGCTGCCCAAGTACCGGCGGCTGGTGGAGCAGCTGGCCCAGGCCGGGCTGCTCAAGGTCATCTGCGGCACCGACACCCTCGGCGTCGGCATCAACGTGCCGATCCGCACCGTGGTGTTCTCCGCGCTGAGCAAGTACGACGGCACCCGGATGCGGATGCTCACCGTCCGGGAGTTCCACCAGATCGCCGGCCGGGCCGGCCGGGCGGGCTACGACACCGCCGGCACCGTCGTCGTCCAGGCGCCCGAGCACGAGGTGGAGAACCTCAAGCAGTTCGCCAAGGTCGCCGACGACCCGAAGAAGCGCCGCAAGCTGGTGCGCCGCAAGGTGCCCGAGGGCATGGTGCCGTGGAGCGAGTCGACCCAGCAGCGGCTGATCAACGCCGAGCCCGAGCCGCTGACCAGCCACTTCCGGGTGTCGACCGGGATGGTCCTCAACGTGCTGGCCCGCCCGGGCGACCCGGTCGCGGCGATGCGCCACCTGCTCACCGACAACCACGAGCCCCGCTCCCGGCAGCTGCGGCACGTCCGCGAGGTGATCGGCATCGCCCGGTCGCTGATCACCGCCGGGGTCGTCGAGCGGCTCGACGTCCCCGAGCCCGACGGACGGCGCCACCGGCTCACCCTGGACCTGCCACCGGACTTCCAGCTCAACCAGCCGCTGTCGACCTTCGCGCTGGCCGCCATCGGCCTGCTCGACCGGGAGTCCGACAGCTACGCCCTCGACATCGTCTCGGTGATCGAGGCGACCCTGGACGACCCGCGCCAGATCATCGCCGCCCAGCTGAACAAGGCCAAGGGCGAGGCCGTCGCGCAGATGAAGGCCGAGGGGATCGAGTACGAGGAGCGGATGGAGCTGCTCGAGGAGATCACCCACCCCCAGCCGCTGAAGGAGCTGCTCGACCACGCCTTCGAGATCTACTCCGCCGGCAACCCGTGGGCCCGCGACGCGCAGCTGTCCCCCAAGTCCGTGGTCCGGGACATGTGGGAGCAGGCGATGACCTTCCGCGAGCTGGTCAACCACTACGGGCTGACCCGGTCCGAGGGCGCGGTGCTGCGCTACCTCTCCGACGCGTTCAAGGCGCTGCGGTCGGGCGTGCCCACCGAGGCCCGCACCGAGGAGGTCACCGACCTGGTCGAGTGGCTGGGTGAGCTGGTCCGCCAGGTCGACTCCTCGCTGCTGGACGAGTGGGAGCAGCTGACCAGCCCGGACCAGCCGCTGGACGCACCGGTCGCCGTCCCGGCCCGGCCCCGGCCGCTCACCGGCAACGAGCGGGCGTTCACCGCGATGGTGCGCAACCTGCTGTTCCGCCGCGTCGAGCTGTGGGCCCGCCGCCGCTGGTACGACCTCGGCGAGCTGGACGGCGCCGCCGGCTGGGACGCCGACCGGTGGGGCGAGGTGGTGCAGGCCTACTTCGCCGAGCACGACGAGGTCCGCACCGGCGCCGACGCCCGCGGCCCCGCGCTGCTCATCATCGACAAGGACGAGCCGCGGCTGTGGCGGGTGCGGCAGATCGTCGACGACCCCGCCGGCGACCACGACTGGGGCTTCGACGCCGAGGTCGACCTGGACGCCTCCGACGAGGAGGGCGCCGTCGTGCTCCGCCTGGTCGACGCCGGCCGCAAGGACTGAGCGGCCGGGTCAGGGGCCCAGGACCGCCGGGGCGACGAGGAAGTGGGCGACGAGGAAGGAGACGATCGCCCCGGTCGCGTCGACGAACGTGGGTGATGAACGGCGCGCTGACCACCGCCGGGCGACCGCCAGCCGCTTCGCGAGCGTCGGGGTGAGCGCCCCGGCGGTGGTGGCCAGCGTGCAGACGACGACCAGCGCCGCGCACAGCACCACCGCGATGTCGGCGCCCACCAGCCAGGCGGCGGGCCCGAAGCCCACCGCGGCCAGCAACGCGCCGAGCAGCGTGCCGGTGTTCCCCCCGGTCCCGATCAGCGGCACGAGCAACGCCAGGGCCACCACCTGGTCCAGCACGTCCTCGACGTGGTCGAGCACGTCGACCGTCAGCGCCGCAGCCGCGACGAGCACCAGCAGCCAGGCCACCCGGGTCCGCGCCAGCCCGACGACGCCGGTGGCCAGGTAGGGGCGGTCCAGCGGCTCGCTGCCGCCGGTGCGGGCCAGGTCCTCGCTCTCCTCCAGCGCACGCATCGCGTCGTGCACCGTGAAGAGGCCGACCAGCCGCCCCCTCGGCGTCGACCACCGGGACGGCGACCACACCGTGGTCGCGCACCACCCGGGCGGCGAGCGAGGCCGGCAGCTCGTCCGGCAGACCGGCCCGGTCGTCGGGGCCGACCCCACGGCACGCGCCCGCCGGATCCCCCGTCCGGGGCATCCAGGACCGCCGCCGTCCGGTCGATGACCTCACCGGACGCCGGGTGCCGAGGCCGGGCGGGGAAGGACGCGATGACCGAACTGGCGGCTGCGTCGCCGATCCGGCGGGCTGCCGCACGCCTGCGCCGCCCCGACGACATGGTCGAGGGCACCCGCTGGCTGTTCGGCGTCTGTGCCCTGATCTCGCTGGCGCTGGCCTTCGCCGGGGCCCTCCCCGGGGCCTCCGCAGCGAGCGTGGCGCTGCTGGTCGGCGCCACCGTCGCACTCACCGCCTCGTGGTCCCACCGCTACCTCACCCAGCGCGCGCGACCGGCCCTCGACCTGCTCGACGTGGTGGCGGTGACCGCCTTCGCCCTCGGCTGCCCGGTGCCCGCGGTCGCCTTCGGCGCCACGTTCAGCGCCCTGTGGTTCCGTGCGGTCTACGGCCGCACCCGCGACATCTGGTTCTACGCCGCAGGCCAGTGCCTGGCGCTGATCGCGGCGCTGGTCTGGTGGCAGTGGGTGCCCGGGCACGAGACCGCGGCGCCGGCCGGCCCGGTGCTCGGCGCGCTGCCGCTGGCCTTCCTCCTTGCCGTCGTCGCCCGGCACCTGGCGCTCGGGCTGTTCGCCCGCGAGCGGGCCCAGGCCCGCGACGCCGCACTGGTGGCGCTGGGCGCCCGGCTGCTCGGCCAGACCGACGAGGTGGAGGTGGCGGCCCACGGGTGGGCCGCGGCCGAGGACATCTGCGCGGCCACGCCGGGCCTGCGGATCGTGGCCCTGGCGACCGAGGGCTCCCACCTGCACCTGGTGGACGCCGCGGGCGGGGCGGCCGACCGGCTGCGCCCCTCCCGGCTGCCTTCGTCACCGGGCTGCCGAGCACCGGGACGTTCCACCCGGTCACCGTGCCGACCGAGCTGACGACCGCCACCGGCGTCAGTGCCTGGCTGTGCTCCCCCTTCCCCGACCAGCCGGACCGGTACCTGCTCGTGGGCTCGACCGGGCCGCTGCCCGGAGAGGCGCTGGTCGCCGTGCACGCGCTGACCAACCAGATGGCCATGGCCCTGCAGATCTGCGCGGTCCACCGCGAGCTCCGGACCCAGGCCGAGACCGACGTCCTGACCGGACTGGCCAACCGGGGCGCCTTCACCGCGGCGCTGAGGGCCGCGAACGCCTCCGGCGACTGCGACGCCTGGGTGCTCTTCGCCGACCTCGACGGGTTCAAGGAGGTCAACGACGAGCACGGTCACGCCGCCGGCGACGAGGTCCTCCGCACGGTCGGTGCCCGGCTGTCCGGCGCGGTCCGCAGCCCCGACGTGTGCGCCCGCCTCGGCGGCGACGAGTTCGCCCTGCTGGTCCGGGCCGACGACGCCGCAGCCGTGGCGGCGCTCGGCGACCGACTGTCCGCCCTGCTCAGCGAGCCGGTGTCGCTGTCGGGACGCGCGGTCCGGGTGGGTGCCAGCATCGGCGCCGCCCGGGTGGTGCCCGGAGCCGACTGGGACGACGCCCTGCTGCGCGCCGACGAGGCGATGTACACGGCGAAGAGCGGTGGTCGGAACCGCTCGCGGGTCGCCGCCGGGGTCGCACCGGCCCGCTGACGCCTCGCCCGGGGCGTGCGCCGGCTCACCGGGACCGCTGTGACACCCTCGCGGGGATGAGCGCATGACGGCGTGGGAGATGGTCGCGGTCGCCGCCGCCGGGCTCGCCGCCGGCTCGATCAACGCCGTCGTCGGCTCCGGGACGCTGGTCACCTTCCCCGTGCTGCTGGCCGTCGGTCTGCCTCCGGTGGCGGCCACGATCACCAACTCCCTCGGGTTGGTGCCGGGCAACCTGACCGGCGCCATCGGCTACCGCCGCGAGCTGCACGGGCAGCGCGGCCTGCTGCTGCGGCTGTTCCCGGCCTCGGTGCTGGGCGCGCTCACCGGCGCCTTCCTGCTGCTGCACCTGCCGGCCTCGGCGTTCGAGGCGATCGTCCCGGGTCTCGTGGCGCTGGCCGTCGTCCTCGTCGCCGTCCAGCCGCTGCTCCAGCGGTGGCTCCGTCGCCGCCGGCCGGTCACCGAGACCGGGCCGCAGCGGATCGGCCGGGGGCGCCTCGCCGCGCTGTTCGCCGGGGCCTACGCGACCGGCACCTACGGCGGCTACTTCGCGGCGAGCCAGGGGGTGCTGCAGATCGGCATCTTCGGACTGCTGCTGCGGGAACCGCTGCACCGGCTCAACGCGATCAAGAACGTGCTCACCCTGGGGGTGAACGCGGTGGCGGCGCTGGCCTACGTGGTGGTCGCCACCGAGCGCATCGACTGGACCGCCGCCGCCCTGGTCGCGGCCGGCTCGCTCGTCGGTGGGTACGTCGGGTCCACGCTGGGCCGACGGCTGCCCGCCTCCGTGCTCCGCGGTGCCATCGTCGTGCTCGGCCTCGTCGCGCTGTGGGTGCTGCTCGACCGATGAGCGCGCTGCAGTTCGTCCTGCTCGTGATCGCCGGCGTCGGCGCCGGCCTGACCGGCAGCATCGCCGGGCTGGCCTCGCTGGTGAGCTACCCCGCGCTGCTGGCGACCGGCCTGTCCCCGCTGTCGGCCAACGTCACCAACACCGTTGCACTGGTGCTCAACAGCGTCGGCTCGGTGAGCGCCTCGCGCCCGGAGCTCGCCGGCCAGCGCCCGCGGCTGGTCCGGCTCGGCACCGCCGCGGTGCTCGGCGGCGGGGTGGGCGCCGTCCTGCTGCTGCTCACCCCGGCGTCCGCCTTCGAGCTGCTGGTGCCCTTCCTCATCGCCGCCGCGTCGCTGGCCATCCTCGTGCAGCGGCCACCGCGGGAGCTCGCCGCCGAGGGCGCCGAACGCCCGAGCCGGGACCACTGGGGTCTGGCGCTGGGCACCTTCCTCGTCGCCGTCTACGGCGGCTACTTCGGCGCGGCGGCCGGCGTGCTGATGCTGGCGATGTACCTGCTCGTGCTCGGCGAGGGCGTGCCGCGCGGCAACGCGCTGAAGAACCTGGTGCTGGGCCTGGCCAACCTGGTCGCCGCCGTCGGCTACGCATTCCTCGCCGACGTCGCCTGGCTGGCCGCGCTGCCCCTCGCCCTCGGCTTCTTCATCGGCGGCCGGCTGGGGCCGCGGGTGGTCCGCCGGGTGCCGCAGCGGCTGCTCCGCCGGGTCATCGCCGTCGCCGGCCTGGCCCTGGCGGTGCACCTGGGCATCGACGCCTTCGGCTGAGCGCATGACCGCGGCCCCGCCGGGGCACCAGGTGGCTCGGCGCAGCACCGCCCGCGCCCGACACCACGGAGGACCGATGACCGCGCCCGGCCCCGCTGCCGACCGCTTCACCCGAGAACTGGACCAGGCGCCACCGGAGCTGCGGTCCCCGGAGCTGCTCGGCGAGCGGCTGGCGCGCGCCTGCGCCGCCTCGCTGCCGGTGGACGGCGCCGGGATCAGCATCCACGACACGGGCGGGCTGCGGACTCCGCTGGGCGCCAGCGACCCGACGGCGGCGCAGGCCGAGCGGCTGCAGTTCACCCAGGGCCTGGGTCCGTGCATCCGGGCGCACGACGACGGCGTCGTCATCGCCTTCGACGAGGCCGACATCGCCCGCAACTGGCCCGCGCTGCACGAGGCGCTCACCACGTCGACGCCGTTCCGCGCGGTGCTCTCGGTTCCACTGCTGCCCCCGCTCGGGCCGCTGGTGGTGCTCGATCTCTACGCCCGTGACCCGGCGACGCTGCCGTCCGTCGACCGCGGGGACGTGGCGGACGTCGTCGTCGCGGTCACCCGGGAACTGGCCGTCGCAGCCCGGGGCACCGCCGCCACCGAACCCGACCCCGGGCGCGGCTGGTGGGAGGGCCCCGACGCACTGCGCCGGGCGCGGGTCTGGCAGGCGATGGGCATGGTCAACGTGGCCCACGGGCTGGGCAGCGAGGACGCGCTGGCACTGCTGAAGGCGTACGCCTTCGCGGAGGGCCGGGTGGCCGACGACGTCGCCGAGGACCTGGTCACCGGGCGGCTCCCGCTGGACGCCCTCCGGGTGCCCGCCGACGGTCAGACCTGACGGCGGCGCCCGGCCGGTGCGGCCGGGCGCCGCGCGAGCTCAGCCGCCGCTGGTGACGTAGGCGCTGAGCAGCAGCACGAAGGCGCTGGCCAGGATCAGCAGCCGCGCCGGGGTCAGCCCGTTGAGCAGCCCGGCGATCACCCCGGCACCCGAGGCGCGGGCCTCGGCCGCCCACGCGCCGCGGCGCATCAGCCGCACCTCGTCGGCGAGCAGCGTGCCCCCGGCACCCAGCAGCGACAGGCCCAGCACCACGAAGACCACGGCCAGCCGCTCGGCGAAGGTCTCGACCGCCGGCGCCAGGAAGAGCACCACGATCAGGCCCAGCACGAGCCCGATCCCCGCTCCGGCAACGGGCGCCCAGGGCCCCATCCGGATCAGCGGGTCGGGCCGGCGCAGCCGCGGCCGTGGCCGCGGTCGGCCGTTGACCGGCGTCGTCGGGTGGGGGGTGCCGTCGTCCGGGGCCGACGGCGCCTCCCCGGCGGTGGCCGGTCCGGGCTGGTCCGGCCCCGGCTGGTCCGCCGGCGGGTCGGCCTGCGCGGGCGCCGGAGCAGGCGGTGCCGCGCCGAGCGGCACCGGGCCGGTCGCTCCCGGTGGGGTCTCCGGCGATGCCGGCTCGACGGCCGGCGCCGCGGGCGGGTCGCCCCTCCCCTGGTCCGCCGCGAGGGCGGTCGCACCACCCCGGCCGCCCGCTCCGGGATCCGCCCGTCCCTGGGCCTGGACCTCTCGCTCGTCACTCATCTGTTCGATCACCTCGGGCGGCGACGCTAGGCGCGGGGTGCGACCCATCCGCTCAGGCGGCCGGGTGTGGCGGCCTGGGCTGCTGGGGCACCGGCGAGGACTCACCGACCGTGGTCAGCCGAGCCCGCAGGGTCAGTTCTGGTCGATTGCAGCCGGCGGTTCCTTGCGTCGACCACCCGCAGCCACCACCGGCCGATCATCACCACCGAGCCGCCCCCGGGCCCTGGGTCCGGATGGCGGCGTGCCGGCGCGCCGGTCAGGTGCCCGCCACCCGGCGGTAGAGCCGGCGACCGGGCGCGGAGCTGATCCCGTGCGCCACCGTGCTGGCCGCGACCACGAGCGTGCCGGCGGCCCACAGCCGGGGATCGGACACCCCCTCCTCCTCGCTGAAGGAGAGGTAGAACAGCGCGCTCACCCCGATCGGCCCGAACCAGCCCAGGAAGACCGCATCCCGCAACCGCAGGCCCAGCGGGCGGGCCAGTGCGAGCAGCACGGGGAGCCGGCGCAGCAGGAGCACGGCCACCGGGAAGAGCACCGCCCCCCAGCCGAGATCGACCCACGCCGACCACGGCAGCAGGATGCCCAGCAGCAGGAACAGCGGGAGCACCAGGTACCGGTTGATCCCCTCGTCGATGGTGTTCTGCGGTCCGACCTCGTCCTGGGCGACGGTGACGTTGTAGGCCAGCCCGGCGACGAAGACCGACAGGATGCCGTCGGCGTTGGCGAGCCGGGCGATCCCGAGCACCGCGATCGCCAGCACCAGCGTGAACACCAGCGACGCGCCCTCGGAGACGTCGTTGCGGCTGAGCGCGAAGCTGACCGCGCGCCCGGCGATGAGCCCGACCACGGCCCCGACGACGACGCCGGCCACCACCTGGTAGAGGCCGTCGAGAGCGGCGTGGCCCAGGGACTCGCCGAGCACGAGCGCGATCCCGAGCAGCACGAGGGGCAGCGCCAGCCCGTCGTTGCTGCCCGACTCCGCCGACAGCAGCTGCCGGGTGCGGACCGGCAGGTGCTCCTCGGCCGGCTTCCCGGTGACCACGCTGGAGGCGAGCACCGGGTCGGTCGGGGTGATGCAGGCGCCGATCAGGGCGGCGAGGACCACCGGGATGCCGAGCACCAACCAGGCCAGGCCCGCGGAGAGCAGCGCCATCCCGGCCATCCCCACGGTCACCAGCACGGTGGTGGGGGTGATGACCGGGCGCAGCCGGCGCACCGGGTAGCGCAGGGCCACGCCGATCAGCGAGACGGCGAGCAGCACCCGGGCCATCTCCTCGACCAGGGTGGAGCGGACGTGCTCGGCCACCTCGACCAGCCCGAGGACCTGCGGCCCGACGACCACGCCCAGCACCATCGCCAGCAGCGGTTCGCTGAAGGGCAGCTCGCGCATCTTGCTCGACAGCGCGGCGAGCGCGACCGCCAGGCTGCCGACCAGCGCGTACCCCAGGTGCAGGTCCTCCACGACGTCCCTCCTCGCCCGGCTCGGGTGCGTGGGACGACGTGCCGGTCCCGTGCCCCGGCGCCCCGTGCCCACCGACCGGGCGGCGGGAAACGTGGACGTGGCTGCGCTCAGAAGGTGATGTCCAGGGCGATGCCGCCGAGCAGGTAGACCGCCGCGGTGATCAGCACGATGCCGATCACGTTCAGGACGACGCCGGCGCGGAGCATCTGGCCGATCGTGACGTAGCCCGAGCCGAACACGATGGCGTTCGGCGGAGTCGCGACCGGGAGCATGAACGCGCAGGTGGCCGCCAGGGCGGCGGGCACCAGCAGGACCAGCGGCAGCAGGTCCAGCCCGAGCGCGACCCCGCCGAGCACCGGCAGGAAGGCGGCGGCGGTGGCGGTGTTGCTGGTGACCTCGGTGAGCAGCAGCACCACGCCCGCGGTGACGAGCACCAGCAGGACGGCCGGCAGCGCACCGACGGCGCCGACCCGGGAGCCGATGTACTCGTCCAGCCCGCTCTCCTGGACCGCCGCGGCCAGGCTCAGCCCACCGCCGAAGAGCAGCAGCACGCCCCAGGGGAGCTGCTGGGCGGTGTGCCAGTCCAGCACCGAGACGCCCTCGCGGGCCTTCACCGGGATGAGGAACAGGGCGACCGCGGCCGCGATCGCGATGGCCGGGTCGCTGAGCTCGGCGACGAACGGCAGCGCGTCGGTGAGCGCCTCCCACCCGGTGAGCGGCTGCCGGAACACCCAGAGCAGCGCGGTGGCGACGAACACCGCGAGCACCGTCCACTCGCCGCGGGACGTCTTCCCGAGCTGCTCCAGCTCGGCCTGGATGACCTGCCTGCCCCCGGGGATCTCCCGGAGCGAGGACCGGAAGGCGACCTTGGTGAGCACCAGCCAGGCCAGCGCCAGGAAGACCACGGCCAGCGGCAGGCCGAGCAGCATCCACTCCCCGAAGCCGAGTTCGATGTCGTAGTTCTGCCGGACGAACGCCGCCAGGATGAGGTTGGGCGGGGTGCCGATGAGCGTGGCCAGCGAGCCGATGCTGGCGGCGTAGGCGATGCCCAGCATCAGCGCGACGGCGAAGTTGCGGGTGTCGGCGTCCCGGATGAGCTCGGTGACGGCCGGCCCCCCGTCGGCGCCGGCCGCCGCGTCGACGGCGTCGGCGTCGCCGCTGCCCGCGGCGACCCGGTCCAGCACGAGCAGGAGCACGCTCAGCCCGATCGGCAGCATCAGCACGGTGGTGGCGGTGTTGCTCACCCACATGCTGAGGAACGCGGTCGCGATCATGAAGCCGGCGATCAGCCGCGGCGGCTTCGTCCCGACGGCGCGCACGGTCAGCAGCGCGATGCGCCGGTGCAGCTCCCACTTCTGCATCGCCAGGGCGATCATGAAGCCGCCCATGAACAGGAAGATGTTCGGGTCGGCGTAGGGCGCGGTTGCCTCGCCCACCGGGAGCACCCCCAGCAGCGGGAACGCCACGATCGGCACCAGCGCCGTCGCCGGCAGCGGCAGGGCCTCGGTCATCCACCAGACCGCGAGCAGCACCCCGACCGCCGCGGTGGTGCGCCCGGCCGTGCTCAGCGCATCGTCCTGGGCCAGCAGGACGTAGACGACGAGCGCAGCCACCGGCCCGCCGATCCGGCCGGCCCACTGCCGCCGGGGCGGGACGGAGGTGTCGGTGACGTTGGGCTGGTCCTCGTCGACCGGCGTCCCGGCCCGCGAGGCCGAGGAGCCGGTCCGGACCTCCCGCGTCCCGCGGTCGGCGCTCACGCGGGCTGCAGCTCGGCGGTGACCGCGGCCGGGGCCGGCTCGTGGCCGAGCGGCTCGCGGCGGAACCGGCCGGTGCCGTGCGAGAGCGAGCGGAGCGCCCGGGGGTAGTCGAGCAGCTCGCGCTCGGGCACCTCGGCCCGCACCGTCGTCTCCTCCCGGCCGGGGCCGACGTCGCTGCCGGTCACCCGGGCCCGCCGTCCGGCCAGGTCCCCGAGCACCGGGCCCACCGCGTCGACCGGCACGGTGACCTCCACCCGGCACCACGGCTCCAGCACGCGGGTGCCCGCCGCGGCGGCGAGTTCGCGCAGCGCCAGGGCCCCCGCGGCGGCGAAGGCCGCGTCGGAGGAGTCGACCGAGTGGGCCTTGCCGTCGACCAGGGTGACCGCGACGTCGACCAGCGGCCGCTCCGCGCTCACCCCCCGCGCGGCCTGCGCGCGGATGCCCTTCTCCACGCTGCCGTGGAACTGCGCCGGCACCGCCCCGCCGACCACCCGCTGGGCGAAGGTGGTCCCGGACCCGGGCGCGCCCGGCCGGCCCTCCACCACGACGACGGCGTACTGGCCGTGTCCCCCGGACTGCTTGACGTGGCGGGCGGTCACCGTCGCCTCCCCCGCCAGCGTCTCCACGAGGGCGACGCGCACCGGCGGGGTGTCCACGGAGACCCCGTACCGGGTGCGCAGGTGGTCCAACAGCACCTCGGCGTGGGCGTCCCCCAGGCACCACAGCAGCAGCTGCCCGGTGTCGGCCCGCCGCTCGACCCGCACGGTCGGGTCCTCCAGGGTGAGCCGGGTCAGCGCCGCGGCGAGCCGTTCCTCGTCGGTGCGCGAGGCGGCCCCCACCGCCACCGGCAACTGCGGCTCGGGCAGCTCCCAGGGCTGTACGACCAGCGGCCGGTCCGGGGCGGACAGGGTGTCGCCGGTCTCCGCCGTCGCCAGCCGCGCGACCGCGCACACGTCACCGGCCAGGCACTCGGCCACCGGGCGGAGCACGCTGCCGAGCGCGCAGGAGATCGCCCCCACGCGCTCCTCGGCGTCGTGGTCGGGGTGCCGGTCACCCCACCCGTGCCCCTCCCCGTGCCCGGAGACGTGCACCGGCACGTCCGGCCGGAGCCGTCCGGAGAAGACCCGGACGAGGCTGACCCGGCCCAGGTACGGATCGGTGGTCGTCTTCACCACCTCGGCGACCAGCGGACCGTCGGGGTCGCAGGCCACCCGGCCGGCCGGGGTGCCGTCCGGGCGGAGCACCGGCGGGCAGGGCCGCTCCAGCGGCGAGGGGAAGCCGGTGACCAGCAGGTCCAGCAGGTCACCGATGCCCAGCCCGGTCAGCGGAGAGGCGCACAGCACGGGGTGGAACGTGCCCCGGGACACGGCGGTCTCCAGGTCGGCGACCAGCTCGGCGAGGCCGATGGGGGCGCCGTCGAGGTAGCGCTCCATGAGCGTGTCGTCCTCGCTCTCGGCGATCACCGCCTCGATGAGCTCGGCCCGCAGCCGGTCGGCTTTCGGCGACCCCGGTCCGGGCTCCAGCAGGGAGACCAGGGCGCCGCCCTCGACCAGCTGGGCCGGGTGGACCCCGGCGCCCAGCTGCGCCGCGCAGGCCCGCACCACCTCGGCGACGTCGGCCTGCGGCCGGTCCAGCTGGGTGACGACGACGGCGCGCGGCAGCCCGGCCGCGGCGCACTCGTCCCACAGCTGCACGGTGCCGGCGTCCACCCCGGCGACCGCGGAGACGACGAAGAGCGCGGCGTCCGCGGCCCGCAGCGCGGCCCGCAGCTCCCCGAGGAAGTCCGGGGAGCCGGGAGTGTCGAAGAGGGTGATCCGGTGGCCGTCGTGCTCGACGGTGGCCGCGTGCAGCGTCACCGAGTGCTGCAGCCGCACCTCCACCTCGTCGGTGTCCAGGCAGGTGGTGCCGTCCTCGACCCGCCCGGCGCGGGGCACCGCGCCGGTGGCCGCCGCCAGCGCCTCCGCCAGCGTCGTCTTCCCCGCCCCCGCCCGCCCGACCAGCGCGACGTTGCGCACCCGGTCCGGCGGGCGGGGCGCTGGGGCGCCCGGTCGATCCCTGCCGTTCTCCCTGCCCCGACCGGCCACCCGGACCTCCACGCAGACGACGTCGTCCTGAGCAGTCACTGTGGCCTGGATCACGTCCGAGGACAAGGGTCGGACGACTTCCTCCCGGCCGGGAAGACTGTCCGCGTGCTGCCACCGCCGGGAACACCGGGCGCCGACCTGCCGGTCCGCGCCGTGCTGCCCGGGCTCACCGACGCGCTCGCCGCCGCGGGCAGCGCGGTGCTCGTCGCCCCACCCGGAACCGGCAAGACGTCGCTGGTCCCGCTCGCGCTCGCCGACCGCCTGCCGGGCCGGGTGCTGGTCGCCGAGCCCCGCCGGGTCGCTGCCCGGGCAGCCGCCCGGCGAATGGCGGCGCTGGTCGGCGAGCCGGTCGGGCGGTCGGTGGGCTACAGCGTGCGCGGCGACAGCCGGCGCAGCCACGCCACCCGGGTGGAGGTGGTCACCACCGGCCTGCTGGTGCGGCGACTGCAGGCCGACCCGGAGCTGCCCGGCGTCGCCGCGGTGGTGCTCGACGAGTGCCACGAACGGCAGCTGGACACCGACCTCGCCCTGGCCTTCGGCGTCGACGCGCGGGCCGCGCTGCGCCCGTCGCTGGCCCTGCTGGCGATGTCGGCGACGGCGCAGGCACCGAGGCTGGCCACCCTGCTGGGTGGCGACGGCGTCCCGGCCCCGGTGGTCGAGGCCACCGGCGCGCTGCACGACGTCGAGACCGTCTGGTGCCCGCCGGAACCGGCGGTGGCCCCGCCGCACGGCACCCGGGTCGACCCCCGGCTGCTGGACGCGGTCGCCGGCACGGTGCGCCGGGCGCTGGCCGAGTCCACCGGTGACGTGCTGGTCTTCCTGCCCGGCGCGGCGGAGATCAGCGGGGTGGCCGGCCGGCTCGCCGGGGTCGACGCCGACGTCCGCCCCCTGCACGGCCGGCTGCCGGCCGCGGAGCAGGACGCCGCCCTGACCCCTGGCCCGCGGCGCCGCGTCGTGCTGGCCACCGACGTCGCCGAGACCAGCCTGACCGTGCCCGGGGTGCGGGTGGTCGTCGACGCCGGACTCGCCCGGGTGCCCCGCTTCGACGTGGCCCGGGGGCTCGGTGCGCTGGTGACGGTCCGGGTCTCGCGGGCCGCGGCGGTGCAGCGCGCCGGCCGCGCCGGCCGGGAAGCGCCCGGGCGGGTCTACCGGCTGTGGTCGGCCGCCGAGCACGACCGGCTGCCGGCCACCGCCGAGCCGGAGATCGCGGTCGGCGACCTGACCGGCTTCGCCCTCGAGCTGGCCTGCTGGGGCTCACCCGACGCCACGGGCCTGGCGCTCCCCGACGCACCGCCCGAGGCCGCGTTCGCCGTGGCCCGGGCGGCGCTGCGCGAGCTGGGGGCGGTGGACGACGCCGGGCGGGTGACCGCTCGCGGCCGCGCGCTCACCGCGGTCGGCGCCCACCCGCGGCTGGCCCGGGCGCTGCTCGACGGCGCGCCGCTGGTCGGCCGGCGGCGCGCCGCGGAGGTGGTGGCGCTGCTGTCGGCCGACCTCGCACCCCGGTCGGACGACCTGGTCGCGGAGTGGCGCGGGCTGCGGGGCGCCCGGGGCGGCCCCGCCGCCCGGTGGCGGGAGGAGGCCGACCGGCTGGCGCGGGCGGTGTCGGCAGAGGAGGTCGGCGCGGAGGTCCCGGACGTCCCCGACGACCAGGCGGCCGGGCTGGTGGTCGGGCTGGCGCACCCGGAGTGGCTGGCCCGCCGGCGGCCGGGCGCGGAGCGCACCTACCTGCTGGCGGCCGGGACCGGCGCGGAGCTGACGCCGGGCACCGCGCTCGGCGGCGCCACCTGGCTGGCGGTGGCCGCCGCCGACCGAGCGCCGGGCCGGGCCGATGCGCGGGTCCGGCTGGCGGTCGCCGTCGACGAGGCCACCGCCCTGGAGGCCGGCGCGTCGGTGCGCCGCACCGGTCCGGAGGTCTCCTGGCGCGACGGCGACGTGCACGCCGTGCAGGCCGACCGGCTGGGCGCGGTGGTGCTCACCGAGCGTCCGCTGGCCGACCCCGACCCGGCGGCGGTGGGCGCGGCCCTCACCGAGGGGCTGCGCCGGGAGGGGCTGGGGCTGCTGCGCTGGACGCCGGCCGCCGTCGCGCTCCGCGAGCGGCTCGCCGCGGCGCACGCCGGGCTCGGTGAGCCCTGGCCTGCGGTGGACGACGCCGCGTTGCTGGCCGCGCTCGCCGACACCCCCGCAGTTGCCGCGGCCCGGGACCGGGCGGCGCTGCGGCGGGTCGACGTCGCCGCGGCGCTGCAGGCGCTGGTGCCCTGGCAGCTCGCCGGCCGGCTGGACGAGGTGGTGCCCGACCGGGTCGAGGTGCCCACCGGGTCGCGCCTGCGGGTCGACTACACCGACCCGGCGGTGCCCACCCTGTCGGTGCGGGTGCAGGAGGTGTTCGGCTGGGCCGACGCCCCGGTGGTCGCCGGGCGACCGCTGCGCCTGCAGCTGCTCTCCCCCGCCTCGCGGGTGATCGCCACCACCGGCGACCTGGCGGGCTTCTGGGTCACCGGGTGGCCCGCCGTCCGCAGCGAGCTGCGCGGCCGCTACCCGCGCCACCCGTGGCCGGAGGACCCGGCCAGGGCGACGCCGACCCGCCGCACGAAGCCGCGGGGCGGGTCGGCGTGAGGGCTCGGGCCGAGCGCGGGCTCAGCCCAGGGCGGCGGACAGCTCCGGCACGAAGTTCTCCAGCAGGTAGGGCAGGCTCAGCGCGCTGGAGAACTGCAGGGCGTCGTAGTCCGACCCCTCGGCGAAGACCACCCGGCCGTCGGTGACGGTCTCCAGGCCGGACAGCACCGGGTCACCCTCGATGCCGGCCCGCTCGGCGTCCGAGCCGGACTGGAAGACGATCAGGTCCGCCTCCAGCATCCGGGCCTCCTCGCGGCTGACCGTGCCGTAGAACTCGCTGTCGGCCGCGGCGTCCAGCGCGGGGTCGACGGTCATGCCCAGGTCGAGGAAGAACTGGGTGCGGGTGTCCGCGGAGGTGTGGAAGGGGTACTCCCCCTCGTAGGCCGGGCCGGAGAGGGTGACGGTCTTCCCCTCGAGCTCGGGGTGGTCGGCGCGGGCCTGCTCGATCTGCTCCTCGACGTCGGCGATGAGCTCCTCGGCGCGCTCGGGCTGCCCCAGCGCCTGCCCGGTGACCCGGGTCTGCTCCTGCCAGGGGGTGCCGAAGGCGGTGTACTCCGCCGGCTGGACGACGGCGGGGCGATCTGGCTGAAGGTCTCGGCCACCGACGGCGGAGGAGTGCGAGTCCTGGTGACCGTTGCCGACGCCACCGCCTCACACGAGTACCGCTACCCACTGCAGCTCCCTGCGGGGGCGTCCCCGGTCTTCGAGAAGAGCGGCGCAGTGCAGCTCCTGGGTCCCCACGGCGAGAACCTCGGAAGCATCGCGCCGGCCTGGGCCAAGGACGCCAACGGGGCGCCGCTGGCCACCAGCTACAGCCTCGAGGGCCACACGCTCGTTCAGACCGTCGCGTTCGACGAGACGACGACCTTCCCCATCGTGCTCGACCCTTGGTATAACCCCTTCAGCTGGGACTGGTCGGGTGTTGGACAGGCCTCGGTCACGGGTCTAAAGAACTGTGGCGTCGGCGCACTCGCTGGTGTGGTGGGCACGGGCGCCGCTACCGTCACGACCAACGTGGCCCTGAACGCGGCAGGTCGGACGCTGATCAAGGTCGCCGGTGGTCCGTGGGGCTACGTCGGCCTGGGCGTGGGTGGCTGCGTGGCGAAGCTGATCGGCGGCTAGGAGCAGACATGAAGCTAAAGGACGCGCTAGGCCTGAGTTCCTCCGACCGACACCAGCCGCTCCCCATCTCGGTGTGGCTGCCAGTATCGGTTGTAGCAATAGCACTGGCGATCGCCGTGCTATGGGCTCTGGACATCAGCAATGGCCTGGTGACCTTTCTGATCATCGCTGTTGCGGCGGGACTGGTGATGCCGGTTTCGGCCTTGATCAGTCGATCCAAGGGTTCGCGAACCACCTGAGCGTGACATGACAGCGGGGTTTCACAGGCTGTGTGGAACCCCGCTGTTGCGCTATCACCTATTCACGCGGCGGCGGGGCCTCCAAGAGGATATCTTCTGCAGTTTGGCTCCTCGGCTCGCTAGCGCGGTCGCCTCGATTCGATTCGCCGGCCACTGGTCCATCCCGCGCTGTGACTGCCGCATCGGCGCGCCGACGTTGCCGTTCTTGTGTGCCTTCGATGCTCTCCGCAGCGCCGTAGCCACCGCCTCGTGAGCCGGCCGCCCCTGGTGGAGGTCGGCCAGCAGCCGGGCCTCCACCGCATCGTGGTCGTCCACCCCAGCCAGTCCCCTGGTTAACTCCGCCTGCCGGACATCGACCTCCGGCTCAGCGCCTCGGCTAGTCCCCTGCCGGGGCACGTCGACGGGCACCCGGTCCCCCGCCACGGCATCCGAAGCAGCGACGGACGCCGCACCCCGCCATCACCCACCAGTTCGGCGACCACGCCGACTTCGCTGGCGGCCAGCACGACCGCGGCCTCCATCTGCTCACCGGCCTACCGGACCGCGCGCCGACGCCCGACGCAACTGCGACCACCTGATCGCTACGGCCACCGAGACGATCACCTCCGGCCGGACGACCTCGCTGGATGCGATCGCCAAGCGCGCCGGGGTGGGCAGCGGCACCCTGCTTGCCTAACCAAGCCTCCCTCGGTCGTGACCACCTCGTCCCCTCCCGGGCCTGACCAGCGCGGGGCGATCACTCCCCCGCCGCTCCACCACCGACGGCGAGGACCCGGCCGCCCGGACAGGTGCGCCCGGGCGGCCGGGCAGACGTCAGCGCGTCAGGACGGCCGTGAAGCGGCGTCCACCGTCGGCGGAGCTCCACAGTCCCTCGGCGGTCACCGCCGCGACCCGCGAGGGGCTGCCGTCGGCCGTGCTCACGGTGACGGCGTCGGGCGGCGACCCGAGGAGCGCTCCCTGCTCCCAGGTGCCGCCCGCGTCGGTGCTGAGCCAGACCGTGCCGGCCGGGTCGATGCCGGCGACGGTCGTGCTGTCCTCGGCCCAGTCGACCACCTGCAGCAACGGCGCCCCCGCCACGTCCGTCCACGTGACGCCGCCGTCGGCCGACCGCAGCAGCCCGCGACGGGTGGTGGCCAGCACGGTGCTGCCGTCCGGTGCGGCAGCCAGCGCCGCCGGCTCCTCGGGGATGGCCAACTGCTCCCAGGCCCGGCCGTCCATGCTGCGCACCAGCGTCCCGTCCCAGCCGAGGACGCCCCCGTCACCGGCGGTGAGGGCGTGGAAGTCGGACTGCCCCGACCGGGACAGCACCTGCCAGCTCCGGCCGCCGTCGGTCGATTCGATGAGCCCGACCGGCTGCGGGAGGTCGACGCCGGGGCCGGGGTGCCCGGAGGCGAGGTAGCGGTCCCCGGTCACGGCGAACCCCATCAGGTCGATGGCGGGGCCGACGGGCGTGACCCGCCCGTCGGCCCCGGCTTCCAGGAGCCCGTCGTGGGTGGCCAGCAGGACGGTGTCGTCGTCGGACGCGAAGGCGACACCGTGGACGTGCGCGGCCGGCAGTTTCCCCGTACGGGGTGCCGGGTCCGCTGCGACGGGTGCGGTCGATGCGGAGGTGCACCCGGCAAGGAGGGGCGCCGCGAGCACTCCGGCGGCGACCCGCAGTGCTGCGGCACGTCGGGAGGGTGGGGCATGGCGGGGGGTCTGGCGGGGGGTGTGCGAGGTGTGCATGTCGGTCTCCAGCGCGGTCCAGGGGGCGGACGTCCGTCGGGTGGGGGCCGGTGCGGCGGTGGGCCGCCGCACCGGCGTCGGTCAGTCGCCGAGCTCGGCCAGCAGCGCCTGCATCTCCGCGATCTCCGCGGCCTGGGTGTCACGGATGTGCTCGGCCAGCGCGATGGCGTCCGCGTCCTGCCCGCCGGCCGCTTCCTGCTCGGCCATCTGGGTCGCTCCCCGGTGGTGGGCGATCATCCAGCTGAGGAACAGCCGGTCGAACTCCGCCCCCGAGGCGTCGGTGAGCGCGGTCGTCTCCGCCGCGGACATCTCACCCGTCATGCCGCCGTCCATCGAGCCGTGGGCCATCGAGCCGCCGTCCATCGAGCCGTGGGCCATCGAGCCGTGGGTCATCGAGCCGTGGGTCATCGAGCCGTGGGGCATCGAGCCCACGCCCCCCTCGGCCCCCCAGTGCGACAGCCAGCCGGTGAGCGTGTCGATCTCCGGCGCCTGCGCCGCCTCGATGCGGCCGGCCAGGTCCAGCACGCGCGGGTCGGCCGCCCGGTCCGGCGCCAGCTGGGCCATCTCGATGGCCCCCTGGTGGTGGATGCGCATGCCAGCGGCGAAGGAGACGTCGATCGCATTGTGGTCCACGGCGGAGCCAGCCGTGGCGCCGGGCGGGGAGCCGGCCGCCGGGCCGGTTCCCGGGGCGTCGTCGCTGCAGCCGGTGAGGGCCAGGGCACCGGCGAGCAGGACGCTGGTGAGCAGGACGCTGGTGCGGTGGATCGGGTGCGCGGTGGGGTGGGACATCCGTGCTCCTCCTGGAGTCGGGTCGAGGCGTGCCGGAACCGCCCCCGGGCCAGCAGGTGCCGGGGTGGGGCGGTGGAGCCGGTCGGGCCTAGATCCGCAGCAGGCAGAGAGCAGAGAGGTCCGGTGGTCGCAGCGGTGCCGGCCACGACCCGACGCGGCTGCACACCTGCGCGGGGAGCCGCGCGGCCACGGACAGCAGCCGGGGCGCGAGCAGAGGACACAGGGCGGCGATGCCCGCGGCCAGCACCGCCAGGCACAGCGACCACAGCTGCCCGGTGGGTGACCCCGGGGTGTGCTCGTGTTCCACCACGCTCGGTGCGGTCAGGTCGGCAGCCGCCACCGGGCCGCCCGCTGTGCCGTGGCCGGTGCGCGCACCGGCGTGCACGAGGGCAGGGCGCTCAGCGGCTGCGGTTGCGGGTGCGGTTGCCAGGGTGGTGGCCGCGGGGTGCAGGCCAGAGCCGTGATCGACGTCGTGCGCCGTGGCGCACTGCAGCCCGTGCATCGCGAAGACGCCTGCCATCACCAGCAGGACCGTCCAGACCCGTACCGCCATGACCACCTCCCCGGTTCAGTGTGCCTCGCGGCCGGCACGACGTGGAGGAGGCGCGGAGGGCGGCGCCTGGTGCGCGCGGCCGGCCGGTGGCCCGCACGCCGTCACCCCGGTCCGACCCCCACCCGGCGGGCAGGCCGGGCAGCGGAGAGGATCAGGGGGTGACCAGCACGCCCGCGAAGCCGACCACCGACGCATGGGGCATCGACGCCAGCTGGCTCGACGCCCTCGACGAGGAGCACACCGTCTCCGAGGAGACGATCGAACTGCTGCGGCAGGTCATCGGCCACCCGCCGACCGACCTGCTCGACCGAGCCCCGATCGTGGCCCGCCCCGGCGACCCGCTGGAGGTCGAGGGCGCGGAGGTGACCTGCGAGGACGGTGCGGTCCGGGCCGTCGACGGCTCGCTGCCCGAGGACTTCCCACTCGGCTACCACCGGCTGCGCACCGCCGACGGCCGGGAGCGGCGGCTGATCGTCTCCCCCGGCCGCTGCTGGCTGCCCGAGGGCTGGCGCGGCTGGGGCTGGGCGGTGCAGCTGTACGCCACCCGCGGGCGGGACAGCTGGGGCATCGGCGACCTCGGCGACCTGCGCACCGTCCGTGAGTTCGCCCAGGCGCAGGGTGCCGGCTTCGTGCTGGTCAACCCGCTGCACGCGGTGGCCCCGACCGAGGGCCAGGAGGACAGCCCTTACCTGCCGGCCACCCGCCGCTTCCGCAACCCGGTGTACCTGCGCATCGCCGACGTGCCCGGGATCGAGGCGGTCGACGCCGAGTCCGACGCCGGCCGGGCGCTGAACGACGGCGAGCTGATCGACCGCGACGCGATCTGGGCGGTCAAGCGCCGGGTGCTGCAGCGGGTGTTCGACGCCGGGATCGACGAGGGCCCGTTCCGCGACTGGTGGTGGCACCAGGGGCAGCCGCTGATGGACTGGGCGACCTGGTGCGCGATCGCCGACGTGCACGGCCCCGACTGGCACACCTGGCCCGAGGGGCTCCGCGACCCGCGCGGCGCCGGTGCGGTCGACTTCGCCGCCGGGCACGAGCGCGAGATCGCCTTCCACGCCTGGCTGCAGTGGCTGCTCGACGTCCAGCTGCGCGCGGCGACCGAGGGCATCACGGTGATCCAGGACCTGCCGATCGGCGTCGCGGGCGGTGGCGCCGACGCGTGGGCCTGGCAGGACGTGCTGGCCCAGGGGGTGAGCGTGGGCGCCCCGCCGGACGCGTTCAACAGCCAGGGGCAGGACTGGGGTTCCCCGCCGCTGGTGCCCTGGCGGCTGCAGGCCGCGGACTACGAGCCGTTCATCCAGTCGATCCGGGCCACCATGGCCGGCGCCGGAGGGTTGCGGGTCGACCACGTGATGGGGCTGTTCCGGCTGTGGTGGGTGCCGCAGTCGGGGCCCGGGGCCAGTGGTGGAGCCGCGGACGGCGCCTACGTGCGCTACCCCTACGAGGACATGCTCGACATCGTCGCGCTGGAGAGCCATCGCGCGCAGGCGATCGTCGTCGGCGAGGACCTGGGCACCGTCGAGGAGGGCGTGCGGGAGGCGATGGCCGAGCACGGCATCCTGTCCTACCGCCTGCTGTGGTTCGAGGAGGACGAGCCGGCGCAGTGGCCGGCCGAGGCGATGGCCGCGATCAGCACCCACGACCTGCCCACGGTGGCCGGGTTGTGGACCGGGTCGGACCTGGCCGAGCAGCGCGAGCACGGGGTCGGCACCGACGAGGAGCTGGAGCGCGGCCGGGCATCCCTGCTGGCGCGCCTGACGTCGATCCCGGCCGACGCCACGCCCGTCGAGGCGGTCGAGGCCGCCCACCGGCGGCTGGCGACGGCGCCGTCCACGCTGCTGTCGGCGACGCTGGACGACGCCCTGGCCGTGGAACGCCGGCCGAACATGCCCGGCACCACCGACCGGCCCAACTGGTGCCTCCCGCTGCCGGTGCCCACCGAGGAGCTCGCCGGCCACCCGGGTGTGCAGGCCGTGGCCGGGATCCTCGCCGAGGGGCTGCGGCCTGCGCCGGCCGAGCCCAAGCGGCCCCGCAGGACGACGAAGAAGGCCGGGGGCGCGAAGAGGAAGAGCTGACCGCTGAGCGGGCCGGGCACCCTGCCCGGCCCGGCTCAGTGGCCGCGCGTCAGCTGCGGATGAACTCCAGCAGGTCGGCGTTGATGGTCTCGGCCTGCGTGGTCGGCATGCCGTGCGGGAAGCCCGCGTAGGTCTTCAGCGTGCCGTTGGGCAGCAGCTCGGCCGACAGCGGACCGGAGTCCGCGTAGGGCACGACCTGATCGTCGTCGCCGTGCATGACCAGCACCGGCACCGTGATCTTCTTGAGGTCGTCGGTGAAGTCGGTCTGGGAGAACGCCACGACGCCGTCGTAGTGGGCCTTGGCACCCCCCGTCATCCCCTGCCGCCACCAGTTCTGGATGACCGCTTCGATCGGCTCCACCCCGGGCCGGTCGAACCCGTAGAACGCAGTGGCGGCGAGGTCGCGGTAGAACGCCGACCGGTTGGTGGCCACCTGCTCCTGGATGCCGTCGAAGACGCTCTTGGGCAGGCCGCCGGGGTTGGCGTCGGTCTGCACCATGAGCGGTGGCACGGCGGCGATCAGCGCCGCCTTGGCCACCCGGTCCTGGCCGTGGCGGGCCAGGTACCGGACCACCTCGCCCCCACCGGTGGAGTGACCGACGTGCACGGCGTCGCGCAGGTCGAGGTGCGCGGTCAGCGCGGCCAGGTCGTCGGCGTAGTGGTCCATGTCGTGCCCGTCGTCGGTCTGGGTCGAACGGCCGTGGCCCCGGCGGTCGTGGGCGATCACCCGGTAGCCGTGCTGCAGGAAGAACATCAGCTGGGCGTCCCAGTCGTCGGCCGACAGCGGCCAGCCGTGGCTGAACACGATCGGCTGGCCGGTCCCCCAGTCCTTGTAGTAGGTCTCGATGCCGTCGTGGCTCAGGACGGGCATGGCGTCTTCTCCCTCGGGTGGTGCCGGTGGGTGCGGGCAGCACGCTAGGGACGACGACGTCGCCGGACTGTGCTGTCGCTGCCCGGTGCTGGCCCCTGCCTGCCGCTCGCCCACCCGGCCTGTCCGCGGCGGGCCCGAGCCGGAGGCACTCCCCGGGAAGTCGTGCTCTGCCCACCCCCGGTGGGCAGAGCACG